>CALHHQ010000267.1 GCA_938030645.1 uncultured Rhizobiaceae group bacterium | reverse complement strand
TGTTCAACGTCGAATAGGTTTGGACGCGGGCCAATAAAGGACACGAGGCTCATGACGGATTCTTCGCGGATCGGATCAATGGGCGGGTTGGTCACTTGAGCAAAGTTTTGCTTGAAGTATGTGTAGAGAAGTTTCGCCTTATCAGAGATCGCAGAAATCGGCGTGTCAGTTCCCATAGAGCCGAGCGCTTCTTGGCCTGTTGTGGCCATCGGCGTCATCAACACTTTGATGTCTTCTTGCGTGTAGCCAAACGCTTGCTGACCATCCAGCAGAGCATCGCCTTTGTATTTGCGCGGGGATGATTTTTCGCCGGGCAATTCTTCCAGAACGATTTGCGTTTCAGCCAACCATTTATCGTAAGGCAATTTTGTAGACAGCTGATGCTTGATCTCTTCATCAGAGATGATCTTGCCTTCTTCCAAATCGATCAGGAGCATTTTTCCAGGCTGCAAACGCCATTTTGTGACAACCTGACTTTCGTCAAATGGAAGCGTGCCTGCTTCGGATGCCAAAACAACGGTGTCATCATCTAAAACGAAGTAACGGGCAGGGCGCAGTCCGTTGCGGTCAAGGGTTGCGCCAATTTGGCGACCATCGGTAAAGGCGACAGCAGCAGGGCCGTCCCATGGTTCCATAAGGGCCGCATGATACTCGTAAAACGCGCGCCGCTCCTCATCCATAAGCGGATTGCCCGCCCAAGCTTCCGGTATCAGCATCATCATAGCATGTGCCAACGAGTAACCGCCCTGAACCAAAAGTTCCAAAGCGTTGTCGAAACAAGCGGTGTCGGATTGCCCTTCGTAGGAAACAGGCCAGATTTTTTCGATATCATCGCCGAATTTCGGAGAAGACAGTGTGGCTTGGCGTGCTGCCATCCAGTTCACATTGCCGCGCAATGTGTTGATCTCACCATTGTGAGCTACCATGCGATACGGGTGCGCCAGTTTCCAAGATGGGAACGTGTTTGTTGAGAAGCGTTGGTGCACCAATGCAAGTGCTGAGACAAAGCGTTCGTCACGCAGATCATCGTAGTAAGGGCCAAGCTGATCAGCGAGAAACATGCCTTTGTAAACAACTGTGCGCGAAGACATGGAGACAGGATAAAAGTCATCCATACCACCCAACTCTGCGAACACTCGGTTGGAAAGCGAACGGCGGAAAATATAAAGTGCTCGTTCGAACTCGTCACCTTTCAACCCTTTTGTACTCGTGAAGAAGCCTTGCCATGATGCTGGTTCTGACGCTGCGATTTCTGGATCGACGGATAGTTTTTCGTTGTTCACGGGTGCCAGACGCCATCCCAAAACCTCAAAACCTTCTTCGGCGGCAACGCCTTCTATAACCTTTTTGATTTTTTCTTGAGTGGGCTCGTCTCTGGTTGTGAAGAAAAAGCCAAGTCCATATTCCTCAGCGGCTGGCAGCGTGATGCCAATTTTCCCACATTCTTCCTTAAAAAAATCATGAGGAATTTGGACCAGCATGCCTGCGCCATCGCCCATAAGGGGGTCTGCACCAGTTGCGCCGCGATGTTCCAGATTCTCCAGTATGCGTATGCCGTCCTGAATGATTTTGTGAGATTTCTTGCCCTTCATATTGGCAATGAAACCCAAGCCACACGCATCGTGTTCGTTGCGTGGATCGTATAGGCCTTCGGCTGTGTTGCGTTTTGGTTTTGAAGTTCCAATGTCCTGCTTGGTATTGGCCAGTCCGTTGTACAGGTTTGTCATCTTCATTCTCCTTAGCAGTGAGATCAGCGGAGTTGATCTAACTGTCGCAAATTTGGTCCGTTCAATGACACAAGTAATCCGTCACATCACTCTATAGAGATGTCGCACCAACTGCCATTTTCAAAAATCTGGAGCGAATTGGAGTTGCAGGTTCCCCTGACTGCTTCTCGCCGTGGTATTTTTTTACTCGGGCGCGCGCAGAAATGCAAGATGGGTAAGAGAGGCTGTCCTAAATTGTGGATATAGTCGTGTTTGCTGCCCCGACAGCATCTCTTGTGCGTTCATAAATCTTGTATTCTAAAAGTAATAATACTATTCAATCTGCAAGGGTGGGGGAAGAAGGAAACTTCTATAAATATTAGCCCAATATATCGGTCGAATGAAATTTGATTTATTGAGCGTCAAACCGTCGCCCCCGGTGACGCTTTATTAGATCAATTTTAAATTTATTTGATCGAGGCCCCGGAACAGGTTTCTATACCTGCTCCGGGGTTTTTGTTAGATATCTGTTGATTCGAAACAGTTATTTTGATTTCGCGGATTTGCTCTCGATCTGCTTGGCAGACGTTTGAGCGGGCGAGATTTCGATCTTCCGAGCCTTCATGGCTTCGGGAATTTCGCGCACCAAATCGATGTGCAACAACCCGTTTTTCAGATGGGCATTGCGCACTTCCACATGGTCAGCCAGTTGGAAGCGTCTTTCGAAGTTTCTGGCGGCGATGCCCTGAAACAGCATCTCAGCATCTGGTGCTTCATCTTTGCTTTGATTGCCCTTTACCAGCAAAGTGTTTTCCTTTGCTTCGATTTCAAGATCGTCTTCGCCAAATCCAGCGACAGCCATTGAAATCCTGTAATGGTTTTCGGCGGTCCGTTCTATATTGTAGGGGGGATATGACGGGCTGGATTGTTCTGGCTGACCCATTGAATCCAGAAGATTGAACAACCGATCAAAACCAACGGTTGAACGATAAAGTGGGCTAAAATCTACATGTCTCATTTTGTATCCTCTTTTGAGCGATAGTTGAGTTTTTGTCGTTCGGCGCCTTGCCAAACGGCTGTTTTACAATCCCGTAACGGCGACTGCTCACTCAATATGGGGAGACCAATTTTGCTTTCAAGATTATTTGGATCACATGGCTTACTGATTTTTGCTTGAGTGTCTTTCATTGGCGCTATAGCAACGGCATATGAAGAAGATCCAAGACACTGCGACCGTTCTGTTTGAAACACCGGACAACAAATCGCCTGATGGTGCAAATGCCGGATATGTGACCACGAGTGATGGTGCCCAGTTGCGATATGCGCGTTGGGTATCACCAAAGCCACATTTGTCGGATAGGCCCAAAGGTACAATTTTGCTGTTGCATGGCCGTAGTGAATTCATTGAAAAATATTATGAATCTGTCAGCGACTTGTTGGAGCAGGGCTATGATGTTTTGACCTTTGACTGGCGTGGGCAGGGTGCATCGCAAAGACTGTTGAAAGAACGGTTAAAAGGGCATGTGGAACATTTCAATCAGTACCTGATCGACCTTGAAACGATTTTAAGTGATGTGGCGTTGCCTGACTGCAAACCGCCATTCAGCATTGTGGCGCATTCAACAGGCAGTCTGATTTCTTTGTTGGCTGCACCAGCATTGTCTAACCGTATTCACCGCATGGTGCTTTTGTCTCCGTTGTTGGAACTGAACAACATACCGCTGAAGCAAAAGACATTGCGTCGGCTTTCTGGTTTGTTGTCTTTTTTGGGTTTCAGTCGAAATTATATTTTGCGGCAGGCCGTTTCGCCCGAATTGAAAGTTTATGACGGGAACAAATTGACGACCGACCAGCGGCGTTTTGAACTCACTAAAAAGTTTCTGTTCAAGTTTCCGTTGCTGGGACTTGGAGGTCCAACTATCGGTTGGGTTTTCGCGGCCTGTCGTGCCATGGACAAGGTTCAAGAACCTGGCTTTGCAAGTGAAATATCAATTCCCACGCTCTTGGTGATCGCTGGCAATGACCAAGTCGTGAAACCCAGTGTTTCAGAAGCTTTCGCGCGCTCCATGCGATCTGGCGGCAGCGTTATGGTAACGGGTTCGCAACATGAAATCATGCATGAAAAAGATGTGTTCCGTGATCAACTGTTTGCTGCGGTTTCCAGTTTTATTCCCGGCGAAACTGAGTGATCTCTTCGTTCCGTTTGTGATCTAGAATTTCAGCAGTTCCATGGCTTGCTGATGAATTTCATCATTCGCGGCAGCAAGAACTTGTCCACCTTCGGATGCATCACCACCCTGCCAATTGGTTACGACCCCCCCGGCATTTTCAATGATCGGGATGAGAGCCGCAATATCGTAAATGTTGAGGCCGGACTCAACAACGAGATCCACATGGCCTGACGCCAAGAGACAATAAGCGTAACAATCGCAGCCATATCTTGCGAGCTTTGTTTGTTCTTCCAGATTGAAATATGTTTTGTCCGTTTCGTTGCGCAAAAGGTCTGGTGATGTGGTCATCAATGTTGCTTGTGATACGTCATTTGTTTGCGACGTTTGCAATTGAACAGGCGGGTTTCGGTTGTGAAACAATGAGCTGGTTTTGGAACCCGTGTCATCCAAAAACGCCATATAACGTTCGCCAGTGAAAGGTTGATCTGCCACGCCTGCAATTGGTTTGTTTTGATGGTACAACCCAATCAACGTTCCCCATACTGGGATGCCGGAAATAAAGGCTCGCGTCCCGTCAATCGGATCAATAATCCATTGATAGTCCGCATCAGGATTTTCGGTGCCGTATTCTTCACCAACAATGCCGTGGTCTGGAAAATCGGCTTTCAGAATATTTCTTATAGCAGCTTCAGCCATACGGTCACCTTCGGTGACGGGATCAAAGTCGGCCGGGCGTTTATTGTCGATAGCCATTTTGCGGCGGAAGCGCGGCAGTGTTTCATTTGCCGCTGCTTCACACAATTTGTGAAATGCGTTTTCCAGGTTGGGAATCACGGTGTCTCTCGGTCTTCTTTTTAAGTGCTATTCAGCGGCGATTGTTTCAGATTCAAAACCAGAATCTGGAATGCTCACAAGATGGTTCATAACGTTGCGAATGTCTTCCATCAGTGCGCCAAAACCCACTTTAGGCACAAGTGTGTCTTCATCAACATATAGACTTCTGTTGATTTCAATTTGAACTGCGTGAAACCCTTTTAAAGGACGCCCATAATGTTCGGTGATGAACCCGCCAGCATAGGGTTTGTTGCGGGTAACGGAATATCCAAGGTCTGAAAACCGAGTGATCAATTCATGACTCACTGAGCCGTTGCAAGAGGTGCCGTAGCGGTCTCCAATAATGATGTCGGGTCGAGATTGATCTTCAGACTTGCTGCCTGATGAGGGCATGGAATGGCAATCGACCAAAACTGCATGGCCGAACTCCATAACGGTTTTCGCCAAAAGCTTTCGCAGCGTTTCATGGTAAGGGCGATAAATCAGTTCAACGCGATCAAGAGCCTCTTCAAGACTTGGTGACACGTTGTAAATGGGCATATGCTCTGCAACCAATCGTGGAATTGTGCCCAAGCCGCCTGACACACGCATTGAGCGAATGTTGGCATGACCCGGCAGTTTTTCGCTGAACAATTTAGGATCAAGTTCATATGGTTCGCGGTTCACATCCAACCAAGCACGCGGAAAGTTTGCGGCCAACATTGGAGCACCAATTTCAACAATATGGCTGAACAATTGATCTACGTATAAGTCTTCAGATCGTCTAAGTTGAGGTGGGGTGAGCCGAGAGGCTTCCAAAAGGGATTTGGGGTAATATCTTCCGCTATGGGGCGAATTGAAAACAAACGGCACCCGTTGAACCGCCGGCGCGAAAACTGAATAGGCAGGATTGCTGTCGTTGAATTCACGCGCGGTCAAAATACGGTCCAATTGGCATTGTTTCGAAAAGGATAGCGCAGGGTTACAGCAATGTCAGCCCAATTGGGGGCGAAGAATAAGTGACAAACTTTATCTAAATTCGAAATGTTTATGCGATATTTACCAGATTGATATCTTCTTAGAGGTTCAACAGTTTGTATGCGCCGAGTGAGGCATTCCTCATATTAGGCGATGGGCCACATTCCAGAGAGTATAGAATGAACAAAATTCTCCTTGCCGAAGATGACAACGATATGCGTCGTTTCCTTGAGAAGGCGTTGATCAATGCCGGTTACGAGGTTGTGTCTTACGACAATGGCGCGAGTGCCTATGAGCGCATTCGCGAAGAGCCCTTTACACTGTTGCTGACAGATATTGTTATGCCCGAGATGGATGGAATTGAATTGGCGCGTCGTGCAACCGAACTCGACCCTGATTTGAAAGTCATGTTCATCACAGGATTTGCTGCGGTTGCATTGAACCCAGAATCTGACGCTCCGAAAGACGCAAAAGTCTTGTCGAAGCCCTTCCACCTTCGCGATCTTGTCAACGAAGTTGAAAAGATGCTGGCCGCATAATCTTGCGACCCTATTTTGCCGCATCAAACCTGTTGACGAACAACAGCCAAGTGTGATGTATGCGCATTGCTGATGAGTTCGTCGGCAGACC
>CALHHQ010000266.1 GCA_938030645.1 uncultured Rhizobiaceae group bacterium | reverse complement strand
CCGCATTGCTCGACACTACGCATCTTATCATCTCCATTGCTCCATCGCGTCAGGAGAACACTGACCAGCCTGACGAAATCGTTGATCCCGTTTTGCGCAGTATGCAGAATAAAGGCATGAAGGCACTTGCACCCAAGCTTCAATGGGTGGGTTATCTTTCCACAGTAGGTGTTTACGGAAACCATGATGGCGCTTGGATAGATGAAACCACTCCTGCCGCACCCGCATCAGAACGCTCGCGTCAAAGAGTTCGGGCAGAGGCTGAATGGTTGGCAATTGGTGAAGCATTGAATCTGCCAATTGGGATCTTTCGCCTATCTGGCATTTATGGTCCCGGCCGCAACGCTCTACTCAGTGCTGACAAAGGCAAAGCCAGGCGATTGGTGAAGAAAGACCAGGTGTTCAACCGCATTCATGTGGGTGACATTGCTACCGCTTTGAATTTGGCCGCTGGGAAAAACTCATCTGGTTTCTTTAACATCACAGACAACGAACCTGCGCCGCCTCAAGATGTGGTAAAGTATGCGCATGAATTGATGGGTAAAAAACCTCCAGAAGAAATTGACTTTGAAACAGCAGAACTGACCCCAATGGCGCGAAGTTTTTATGGTGAAAACAAACGGGTTTCCAATTCCAAATCTAAATCTAAACTGGGTTTTGAATATGCTTGGCCAAATTACCGTACTGCGCTGACACGGATGTGGACTGACGATCGCTGGCGCTCTTGAAACAGGCTTGCAAGCAGGCGTAAGACTCATCCATTGATCGATGACTGGACCATAAATTGACCTTACCTGTTGCAAATATTTCTATAGTCACACTGGGCGTTGAAGACCTTGCCAACTCAACAAAGTTTTATGAGAAACTGGGTTGGACCAACACTTCAGCAAGTCAGGACAGTGTCACCTTTTTCCAGGGGCACAGTATTGTGCTTGGGCTATATGGCTGCTCAGCCCTTGCGGAAGATGTAGGTGTTGAAAACACTCCGTCAGGCTTTCGAGGAACATCACTTGCCCTAAACCTACCAAGCGAAGATGCGGTAGATCATTTTTTTGCTCATGCCATTGAAACAGGAGCAGATGCAGTGAAAAAACCTGAGAAAGTGTTCTGGGGTGGGTATTCTGGATATTTTGCAGACCCTGACGGTCACTTGTGGGAAATTGCTTACAATCCCTATTTCTCTGGTGACGTGAATACTGGACAACTAAAACTGGATCCAAAAATATGAGTGCCATTCTTGTTCTGGTCGACATTCAAAATGCGATTGATGACCCTGTTTGGGGCAATCGCGGGCAACATGATGCGGAGGCCAATTGCGCCAAACTTCTGGCTCACTGGCGTGAACAGGGAAATCCAATTGTTCACATTCGTCATGACAGTATGGACCCAAAGTCTCCCTATGCACCGGAACAGCCCGGCAACGAGTTCAAAGCCGAAGTACGCCCCTTAGAACACGAGCCTGTTGTTGAGAAACGCACCAACAATGCATTCATTGGGACTGATCTGATGCAGGTGTTGGAAGAATACCAAACATCTGATCTTGTGGTGTGTGGTGTATTGCTGGAAAACTCTGTCGAATCCACAGTGCGTATGGCCGGCAATCTTGGCTTTATGGTCTATTTGGCATCTGACTGCACAGCTAGCATCGAAAGAACCGATGCAAATGGCAAAAAGTGGAGTGCCGAAGACGTTCATGCATTGACCTTGGCTATCCTTGATGGCGAATATGCAAAGGTTGTGAGCAGTGATGCATTGATGACGGACCCAGCTTCCAACACTTTGCAGTAAAGACATATTGAGTTTGTAAATCGAACGACTGATCGTCTCATGGCTATCGATGTGAAAGAAAATGATGTCTCACGAAGATCTCTTTAAAGCCGCAAAAGCCGCTATGGCAAACAGCCATTCGCCCTATTCAAAATTCCCCGTGGGCGCAGCGGTCCGAGCAACATCTGGTGCCATTTACGCAGGCTGCAACATTGAGAATGCATCTTATCCCGAAGGGTGGTGCGCAGAGACGTCTGCAATCAGTCATATGATTGTTGCTGGTGACACCCAAATTTCAGAAGTTCTTGTCATGTCTCAAAAGATGGACAAAATCACACCGTGTGGTGGGTGCCGTCAGCGTATTTCAGAATTTTCACAATCGGATACGCCTGTCTATCTGTGTGATGCAAATGGCGTGGTTGAAACTGTGACTATCGCTGATCTTCTTCCGGCCAGCTTTGATTTGGATGATCACACATGACCAAGCTGAAAAGTGTACTTGATGGATTTGTTGCTGAAACAGCATTGGTGCTTGGCTCAGGCTTGGGTTCCTTGGTGGAGCGCATAGAGAACCAACAGCGATACTCATATGAAGAACTTGACGGTTTTCTAATGAGCGGGGTGTCGGGTCACGCAGGAGAGTTGGTTGCAGGAACGATTGCAGGAACAAATGTCCTCATTCTATCAGGCCGCGCCCACTACTATGAACATGGTGATGCTGCCGCTATGCGCGCGCCATTGGAAGCGTTAAAGACAGCAGGGGTGAAACGACTTATTCTCACCAACTCTGCAGGATCAGTGAACAAGGATATGGCACCCGGTTCAGTGATGCAGATCAAAGATCATATAAATTTCTCCGGCACCAACCCCTTGATTGGTGAACCCAGTGATGATCGATTTGTGGGCATGACATCAGCTTACGATAAACAATTGCGCAAAACGTTTCGCAGAATTGCAGAGCAAAACGACATTGAAATTCATCGCGGCGTTTATATGTGGTTTTCAGGGCCGACATTCGAAACGCCTGCTGAAATTAAAATGGCCAAACGCATGGGTGCAGATGCCGTCGGGATGTCCACAGTTCCAGAAGTTATATTAGCGCGGTTTCTTGGTCTCGATGCAGCAGCGTTTTCAGTCATCACCAATTTTGGGGCAGGCATGACCGGCGATGAACTCTCCCACACAGAAACGAAAGAAATGGCCCCCAAAGGAGGCGAAGTTTTAGGGCGCCTGATTGAAGCCACTTTCAAGGCGGGGTTTTAATGTCTCCAGAAGAACGCAAAACTGCTGCCCGACGTGCGCTGCCGATGGTCGATCTCACAGATCTGACAGACAACTGCAATCACGAGGCGATTGAGGCGTTGTGCACACGCGCCCAAACCGAATTTGGGCCTGTTGGAGCTGTTTGTATCTGGCCACGTTTTGTGGCTCATGCCCACAAGTTGCTGGCGAGAAGCGGCATCCCGATTGCTACCGTGGTGAATTTTCCAGGTGGCAATCAAAGTGTTGAGATGACTGTTGTGGAGACTGCAACAGCCATTTCTGACGGAGCAGACGAGATTGATCTGGTTATGCCTTATCAGGCGTTGAACGCAGGTAAAACAGCAGAGGCGAACGATATGCTCAATGCAGTTCGTGAAGCTTCCTCTCAACAAGCACTACTTAAGGTCATAATTGAAGCAGGCGAGCTGAGTGACGACACGCTTGTTCGAAAAGCCAGCGATATGGCCATTGAGGCAGGCGCTGATTTTATCAAAACGTCCACTGGCAAAGTACCGGTGAACGCGACACTAGAATTTGCGGAGATCATGATTCAGGCCATTGCGGACAGCGGCAAGGAGGTTGGTTTCAAACCAGCTGGCGGCATCAAGTCCACTGAAGACACAGCAGAGTATTTGGCAATTGCCGACAAAATTATGGGATCAGATTGGGCAAATAGCGAAACATTTCGATTTGGCGCATCAAGTGTTTTAGATGATTTGCTCGCCGCTCTAAGCGGTGGAAGCGCTGTCAAAAGTGACGGTTATTGAAGCGCTTCTAAAACATCAGCCAGAAAACTATCCAGATGGTCTGTTGCGAAATTTATCGCTTGATCATCTGTCACTGCATGTTCCCAATCTTCGGCGCTGTGCTCAGAACCTTGAGCTGGCACCACCAAAACGGTGCGCATTCCAAATTTGAATGGAACATCCAGATTGCGCGGCATATCTTCAAACATTGCGGCTGATTTTGGTTCGACACCGTGATCGGCCAAAAACTTCACATACGGAGCTTCCGCTGGTTTGGGCACCAAGTCTGACGCTACAATATCAAAAACTTTGTCAAAGTGTTCCGTTATACCCAAACGATCCGTGGTGCGCTTGGCATGCGGTACGTCGCCATTGGTGAAAATGTGTTTGCGACCTGGCAGCGCTGCAATCAACTCACCCAGGGCTGGATTGGGATCCACCGGTGAATAATCGATATCGTGCACCTTATCGAGGAAGTCGTGGGGATCGATTGAATGTTCCACCATTAAACCACGCAGTGTGGTTCCATATTTTTTATACATTTCCTTTTGGATCTTGCGCGCTTCATCCTTTGGCATTTCCAAAAGATCAGCAACGTAATCTGTCATCTTCCAATCAATTTGAGCAAAGAGATCGCAGTGGCGTGGATAGAGTGTGTTGTCGAGATCAAACACCCATTCGGTGACCGATCCAAATGACGAGGCGAGTTTTTCAGGAGTAAATTTCATCAATTCACAATCATTGTTCCAGCGCCGTGCTCGGTAAAGAGTTCCAGCAAAACCGCATGGGGCACTTTTCCGTTTACGATCACCACTGCTTCAACACCTTGATCGAGTGCCGCCAAACAGGTTTCAACTTTTGGAATCATACCACCAGAAATAGTGCCGTCTTTAATCAAGGCATTTGCTTCTTTGCGGGTGAGTTTTTTTATCAACTCGCCTTTCTTGTCCAACACGCCCGGCACGTCTGTCAGAAACAACAATCTATCTGCATGAATTGCCCCGGCAACAGCACCGGCAAACGTGTCTGCATTGACGTTGTAAGTTTCACCATCTTTGCCGAACGCAACCGGCGCGACCACGGGAATAAGACCGGAATCCGCAACCATGTGCAGAACTTCAACGTCAACTGCTTCCGGTTCTCCCACAAAGCCGAGATCGATAATCTCTTCAATGTTGCTGTCAGGATCGCGAAGGCGACGGCGCATTTTCACGGCCTGAACCATATTGCCGTCTTTCCCGCAAAGGCCAATTGCGCGCGCGCCTTGCGCATTAAAGTCAGCAACGATTCCTTTGTTGATGGAACCAGCCAAAACCATTTCTACGATTTCCACTGTGGCCTTATCCGTGATCCGCATACCACCTTTGAATTCGCTTTTGATGCCCATGCGTTCCAGCATCGCACCTATTTGAGGGCCGCCACCATGAACCACAATCGGTTCGACACCTGACTGGCGCAGCAAAGCGACATCACGGGCAAACGCTTGACCCAATGCAGCATCACCCATGGCATGGCCGCCATATTTAATAACAACCGTTTTGCCTTCATAAGTCTGCATATATGGCAAAGCTTCTGAGAGCAGCCGCGCCTGTACATCGCCTGAAACTGTATTGTCGTCAGAATGAGATGTGTTGGAAATGTCTGTCATAACAATCAGGTTACACGATAGATGTGGTTTGCATTCTTGCTACACCATAGCGCATAAAAAAACACCCGCTTTTGGAAAAGCGGGTGTTCTTGTTTCATATATTTATCGAATTAAACTTCGCTGGAAATCCAATCAGATAATTTATTCTTTGGTGCAGCACCCACTTGGATAGCGACTGGTTCACCACCTTTGAACATCAACAATGTTGGAATAGAACGGACGCCATATTTTGACGCGAGCTCTGGGTTTTCATCCATATTCACTTTGGCGATCGTGACTTTGCCAGCCATCTCATCGGAAATTTCTTCCAAGCTCGGTCCAATCGCTTTACACGGACCACACCATTCAGCCCAAAAATCCACGACGACCGGAGTGTCGGAATTCAGTACATCACTGTCGAAATTGCTTGTGTCGATTTTCACTGTTGCCATGAAAAATACTCCTTTGGCTCTGCTGCTGGGAATCGCTTTAGAGCTCTCGTTTCGGTGGGCAGAACGTAGGGAGGCAGATGGTCAGGGTCAAGGAGCAGGTCTGATGAAATATGATCACAGTGCTGCGATTGCGTAAAACGCTTCATCCAAGGCTTCTTGTGACAAATGCATGATCTTCGGGCTGTTCGTAGCTTGTGTCCAAATCAACACCGACTCAACGCGTTTATCGGGATAGATGCGTTGGACCAAATGCCGATAGAGTGCCATCTGTGTGATGTAATCCTTAGACACAGTTTCCAAATTCTGAGGTACGAAGGAACTCGTTTTGTAGTCGATCAGCGTGATTTGATCCTTGCCTACAACCAAACGATCGATAGTGCCAGAAACAGAACGCAAACCTGATGACAGGTCGATCTGTCCCATAACGGGCACTTCAGCTCTGCTTTTTTCTGGGTCGAACCAATCACGAAGTTCGATGTTCTCCAAAACATCAAATGCTTGCTTGAGGAGGGTTGCCCTTTGTTTGGGTGAAGCAGAAGAAGCGCTCCGCTCAAGATATTTTTCTGCAGTAGATCGCCTGTCAGCTCGCAAAATATCAGGTAACACTTGTAACAATCGGTGCACCAAAGTACCGCGCTTAGCCGGACTCAAACCTTCAACAGGAGCTGCAGACGTCTCCAGCAGAGATAAAATATCTCCTTCTGAAGCCTGACTTTCATCAATCAAGGCTTGTGCACCTGATGGACTTAAAGGTCTTGGCAAAGCACTTTCTAGGGGAAGCTTGTGACCAATCCATCCTGGTAATGCAGCGGCTGTGACGTTGGCCGGCGGTGCCTCGTCTTCATGATGCACCGGCTGAGGTTCTTGCCGATTGGGACTATGCCACCGCATTCCTATCTCTTCGCCATCTTTATCATGCAAGGGTATCGCTTGAGGCTGCAAAGCGGTGCTGACAATTCTATGCCAATTTGGGTCTTGAACCGTTGTTTTGCCGTGATACCCGCAGACAATGAGCCTATCTTTGGCACGGGTCATGCCGACATAAAGCAATCGCAAATACTCGTCTTCAGCTCTTTGTTTGGCTTCAGCCAAACTGGCCAAGGTTTCACTGCCATGTTGCTCCTTTTTCGGAACCCATAACGACCCTTTCTGACTGATATCCGTGTTGTCACTGTCGCCCCAATTGTAAATGGTCGGAGCATGGCCCGACTGAAAGGCTGGACTTCCTTTGTCGACCAAAAACACGATAGGTGCTTCCAAACCCTTGGATGCATGCACTGTCATGACCCGCACTTCATTAGGAACTTGATCTTGCTCCCGTTTGATTACTGGCTCTTCTTGCAGAAGTGCTTCTAGAAAACTCTGCATTCCCGGCAAGCCAGAACGTTCGTGCTCAAGTGTTATCGCCAGAAATGCATCCAACACCTCCTCAACCTCGGGTCCAAGGCGGGATAGAAACTTCTTTCGGCCTCCATCAGCGCCCAAGACTTGTCCAAAAAACTCGTAGACCGGCATCTTGTCCACACGACGCATCCATTCTTGCAATCGCTGAAAGTGGAAATGCAATGTGGTGCCATCTGTTTCCGATAAAGCTTCAAAAAGGCTGGCTTCGTAATTAGGTTTGAAGCGGGTTTGGGAAAGATCAAATAACTCTTCTTCACTCATGCCAAACAAAGGGCTTTTGAGAAGCGCTGCTAGGGACAAGTCATCTTGGGGTGTGACAATGACTTGGCCCAACGTGATGAGATCCTGAACGGCGATATGATTTGTAAGCGTCAACCGGTCGCTGCCAGCCACAGGAATACGCTTGTCTTTCAAAGCACGGTTGATGGCCGTTACAAAACGGTCTCGCGCACGCACAAGGACAATAATGTCACCAGCAGTAATCGTTTTTCCGGACGCATCAAATCGTTCTCCTTTGTCGAGCCAATCTGCAATTTGATCCGCAATTCGGTTTGCCGTTCGAACAGCTTGATGCTGATTGTCAGATTGATCGACTGGCTCGTGCCATTCTTCTGGCAGTTCCACACTCGGCGCAGTCTCCATTGTCCA
>CALHHQ010000265.1 GCA_938030645.1 uncultured Rhizobiaceae group bacterium | reverse complement strand
GCTTGGATGCCTGACTCAAACAAGCTTTCCAACAAACACATCGCCTACCCGATTGCTGTGGGATGGGTGGCTGCACACAACAATATTGCGCTTAAAGATACTCTTCTGGCTTTCCTACAATCAATTGTGAGCAACCAGATACAAGCAGCGTTGCGCCTCATGAGCCTTGGTCAACAAGCTGGTATTGAACTGCTCGCTTCGTTGGAATCAACTCTTGTGAAGCATGCAACCGCAGCTGCAAATTCAACTCTTGAAGATGTTGGAACCTGCGGTTTGCATATGGATATCGCGTCTATGCAACACGAAACTCTTCACTCACGGATATTCAGATCATGAGCAACAACGGACCACTGCGCGTTGGAATTGGTGGCCCTGTTGGCTCTGGAAAAACCACACTCACCGAGAAACTCTGCAAAGCAATGCGCGATGACTATTCCATCGCTGTCGTGACAAACGACATTTACACCCGCGAAGATGCCGACGCTTTAATCCGTATGCAGGCCTTGCCTTCCGATCGGGTCATTGGTGTTGAAACAGGTGGGTGCCCCCACACAGCAATTCGCGAAGATGCATCGATCAATCTAAGAGCTATTGATACGCTCAACGAACGTCATAAATTGCTTGATGTCATTTTTATCGAGTCTGGTGGTGACAATCTGGCAGCAACTTTTTCTCCAGATTTAGCTGACCTTTCGATATATGTCGTCTCGGTTGCCCAAGGTGATGATATCCCACGAAAGGGCGGCCCAGCAATCACGCGCTCGGATCTGCTACTGGTGAACAAAACTGATCTGGCACCACATGTTGGAGCGGATTTAGATCGCATGCGTTCCGATGCAACCACTGCGAGACCCAATTTGCCAAGCCTATTTACTGACCTGCGGAGTGGTGAAGGTGTGGAAGATATTGTGAAATTCTTGAAGGATATGGGTGGACTGAACTGATCGTTTCAGGTCATCGCGCCTTTGAAACGCTTCACAGTTTGCTCAGCAGCCATTTTCAGATCTTCAATTTGCTGACCGCCCCGCGCCATGACGCGCAAGCCAACATAGTTGAGAGATAGGCTACGCGCTTCAGCTCGTCTTCGGCTCTTCGTTTTTTCTCTCCAGATAGTTGTATCCCCCAACGCAACAAAAAAAGCGTCGGTCAGTCTGTCCAGTTGATCATTGACGATACTCGCAATCTCACCATCTTCTGAGGAAGCACCAGCAGAGGTGTTGCAAAGCAAACAACCGCGTCTATCTCCATTTTCAACCACCGCAACTGAACCACTGAAAACTTTCTCCAGACGGTGTTCACCAGACATTGAGACATCCTGCAGCATAGCGACAGACGGTTTGACATAGTGGTCATCATACAGCGCCAGAGATTGCAAAAAGAGCTGTTTCTTGCTGCCAAAGGCTTTGTATAGGCTGCCGCGCGTAATCTTCATCGCGTCGAGCAAGTCAGGAAGGCTCGTGCCATTATAGCCACGCGCCCAAAAAGCGTTCATCGCCTTTTCGACAGCATCTGCAATATCAAACTCTCTCGGCCGTGCCATGGTTTCAAATCCATTCCAATAACTGTTCTCTTTTATATGTAAGGAACCATTCGATACACAACTCACACTTATGTGAATTCATGTTATTAGACCAATTGGTTCCTAATTCTTATGTTGGGTTTATCGGAAAGGCCAACAGGCAATCCGCAAACAGATCGAAAGGAATTTAAAATGTCTATATCTACAAAAATCCGTATGGCAGCTCCTGCAGTCGGTTCAGCCCTTGCTTTGGCTCTCATGTTTGCAGTCACTTCTGCTCCCCAAGCAATGGCATTAGAGACAATCAAGCAAGGCGAGTTTGTCGGTGAAAACAAACACATCACAACTGGCACTGTGACAATTCAAAAAGATGGAGACCGCACACTTGTCATCTTGGGTCCAAAATTCAGCCTTGATGGTGCTCCGGATCCGAGGCTCGGCTTTTCCAAAAATGGACAGTACGACCCCACAACCACATTCACAAAACTCAAATCACTCAACGGCATCCAAGTTTACGAATTGCCGAAAAACATCACACCCGCAGAATACGACAAATTTGTTTTGTGGTGCGAGAAATTCGATGTTTCCCTTGGTTCAGCAATATTGAAGTGAGACCACAATGACCTCTTTATCTGAAAGTACAGCTTCAATGCCCGCACTCGTTCTTCCTAAAATCAATACGCGTCTCCTGACGACAGCGCTTATCGCTGGAGCCTTTGCCACCATCGGCTTTGATTTGTTCGGTCAGTTCATTTCCCCAGCACTCAAAAGTGTGGCGGCACCTTATTTGGGGGCAAAGCTTGCACCCGTGGCTTTGGCCAACCAATCACTTGGTGTGATCAGCGGGTTTGGAGCAAAAACGGTCAGTTCACTGGGTATAGGCCACGCCATGCACACACTGACCGGATTGCTCCTCTATCCCCTTGGCTATGCGTTAGCCGCTCGACCAATATCCAATGCAGTTGCCAAGCTTCCGTGGTGGCTAACTGGCGCAGCATACGGCGTGGTTTTGTTTGTCTTCGCCCTCTATGTCATGGCGCACTTAGTTGCTGGCAACCCTGCATTTCTTGGTTGGTCTGGCATCACATGGGTCGCTCTTTGGGGACACATAGTCTTCGGCATCATTACTGCGGGGGTGTTTCATCACCGCAATACCTGAATAAATGGCTTTCCCTCTCTGAAGCCATAACTGAAGCCTGTTCGGTCTCCTCCTGGGCCGAGCAGGTTTTTTT
>CALHHQ010000264.1 GCA_938030645.1 uncultured Rhizobiaceae group bacterium | reverse complement strand
ATTATCATCCGGCTACGCCATCCTTGTAGCCGCTCCCAACGGTGATGCTTGGACATTTACTTGCATCGATGCTCCTATAAGTCTCGAAGAGAGCATCTATTTCTCCGGCCCCGATCATCCACGAAAAACAGAGCAAATTGTCGTGCATGGCAACTCAGCCAAGCACGCCGAAATACGTTGGGCATTTGAACGACGCAAAAAGCCTCTAAAAACCAAAGAACGTGTTTCTGGAACGTCTTCGTCTGAAACACCAGATTTGTTAGACGCCTTAAAGGGCAAAACAGAAACGCAGGAGTTTTGATCTCTGCGTATTCTTGTCACAAGACCGAGCTCTCAGTCATTTCCCACGCAACAGGCTTTGTTGAACGATGGACATAAAGTGGTGCTTGAACCCCTATTGAGGTTTGAGCGATTGAAGATCGATTTACCCAATCCACCTTTTCACGCGATTGCGCTGACAAGTGCCACTGCGCTTTTGTTCTGCGATTTATTCGATCACTTTAATGCTCAAGTTTTTACGACAGGAGATGCCACCAAGCAAAAAGCCATCGAACAGGGTTTCATCCATGTTCAATCAGCAGAAGGCGGTGCGAGGGAATTGGCCACATTGATTAAGAAACACTATGGCGACCAATCCGCGCGGATTTTGTACCCCAGTGCTTTGGAAACTGCCCATGATCTTGGCGCACTGTTGGGTGACAATCGGATCGAGTGCGTGAACTGGCCAGTTTATGAGACAACTGAAAGCGAAAGTTTCTCAAAAACAACTCTCAACCAATTGGCTTCCAAGAAAATTGATCTCGTTATGCTCTATTCCCAGCGCACTGCTCTGTGTTTTTCAAAACTTTGGTCAAAACACAGATTATCCACGCCTTCTCCCCAGCTGTTGGCCATCAGCCAAACTGTCAAAGAGTCCTTGCCAAATGACCTATCTCAAAACTGTTTGGTTTCAAAAGAGCCAAACGAAGCCAGCATGAGAAGCTGCATCAAAGATATTTCCGTTGAAGATTGATACAAACCTAACGTTAGGTTAGGTTTGCAACATAAGGCCTTTCAGCTTACACAAACGTGAAGGCCGCACAGGAGCAATTGGGCATGAGTAAATCGCCAAAAAACACCAAGACGACAGGATCAAAATCTGGCGCACGTCATTCCAAGACAGCTAAAAAACCAGTGACTATAGATCTGGAAGCGGAAACATCGAAAACGTCCAGTAAATCAGCGCCCGAAACTGTGAAAGTAACGCCATCTGCTGAAACTGTACGCAGTTCAGTTCCAAAAGCTGCGACGACCTCAAAACAAAGTAATGCTGAAGCTTCAACCGCCGACAAAAACCCGAAATCAGTTGACGATAAACCTGCTGCTAAAACAGCTACGAAGACTGAAGCTCCTGCACCGAAACAAGACAATGTGAAAAAGCCTGCGCCCGTTTCCAACAAGCAATCCTCCGGTTTGCTCGGCAAGTTTGCAGCCGCACTTGTAGGCGGCATCGTCGCTCTCAGCGGCGCGGGTGCTCTTCAATATCTTGGCGTTCTAGGAACGCCTGGAGGGACAAATTCCGCGCCAACAGGAACCTATGCCTCAGTTGAAGAACTCAGCGCTTTAAAGACAGAACTTTCTGCAAGCGTGAAAGATATATCAGAAAAACAAATTGCAGCTGAAAGCGTTGTTTCTGAACCAGCCAAGATTGATGAAGCCGCGCTATCAAAACTTATTGACGAAAAGGTTTCTGCAGCGAGCGCACCAGCTGAATTGCAAGCAACCCTGGATAAACTACAATCGGATGTCCAAAAAAATTCTGAAACGCTCTCTGCAGCTGCAAGTGGCGACACAAATGAATCAATAACTGCTGCTCTTGCTTCAATCGCAGCATTGAAAAGCCAAATTGCAAAACTTGAAACCGCTTCCAGCGCAACCGCCGATGTGGCTAAACGTATAGAAGGTGTCGAACAGTCAACTGCAGAACTCTCTTCTGTCAAACAAGAGCTCGCAAAACTTCAAACTGCTTTGGAGACCCAGAACGGTTCAATCGCAGATTTAGCGAAATCTGTCGAAACAGGTCCCGATAAAAAAGCTGCTATGGCAATTGCTGCTGCAGCCTTGAAGGCCGATGTTGACCGCGGTTTGCCATTCACGGGTCCGCTGCAAACTCTTCAGGGTGTCGCCGGACCCGACTCTGACTTTTCCGAACTAACCAAATTTGCAGAACAAGGCGTTCCCAGCACTGTTGCGATCGCTAATGAATTTCAGAGCAAAGTGAGCGATGCCATCTTGGTCGCTATGGCTCCACCAGCCGATAATTCTCTTACTTCTCGGCTCTTAGCTGGCGCAAAGTCACTGGTTAAAGTGAAACAGCTTAGCCCCGTCACAGGAGACACTCCTGAAGCTGTGTTGTCACGAATTCAAGCAGCTTTATCTGCTTCAAAACTTCAAACCGCATCAAAAGAATGGCAGCAATTGCCAGAAGCAGGCCAAGCAGTTTCTAAAGAATGGCACGAAAAGCTTTTGTCACGCATAGCCGTAAATAATCTCATCGACACCACTGTTCGCAACTTTCTCATGTCGAACGCTGGTTGATCTGATAACCACTTAAACCTGTAAGACCTTAAACGCCTCAACTGGATAATTTTTATGTTTCGTATCGCTGTATTCATCCTGCTTCTCTTTGGTTTCGCGACAGGTTTTGCATGGCTGGCAGACAACCCTGGCACTGTAACAGTTCAATGGCCTTGGCTAGATAAATCCGTTGAAGTGTCTCTTCTTCAAGCAGTTATCGCCATGACCATAGTCGTTTTGGTGATTATGCTATCTTGGTGGGTGATATCCGGTGTCATCAACTCTCCCAAATTGTTTGGCCGTTGGCGCCAAGGGCGTCGTCGCGACAAAGGCTATGCCGCTTTGTCCAGTGGTCTTGTCGCAGCAGGTGCAGGAAATGCTCCGGTGGCCAGAAAACTTGCAAAGGAATCTGGCAAACTCTTAGAGAACGAGCCACTGGTTGCCATGCTGACCGCGCAAACAGATTTGCTAGAAGGCAAACGTGCCGACGCGCGCGACAACTTCCAATCCATGCTGGAAAATGACGAGACTAAATTGCTTGGTCTTCGCGGCCTCTTCATAGAAGCTGAACGTGAGGGTGAGGCGGAAGCCGCTGCGCATTTCGCAAGTGAAGCAATGAAAACCGAACCTGGAACCCCGTGGGCATCGCAGGCTGTGTTGAAGTCTCAAGCCTTGAGTGGCGAATGGGAAGCAGCTCTTAAAACCCTCGAATCCAACCGTGCGTCGGGCCTGTTTGAAAAACCCGACTATTTGAGAAAACGCGCAGTCTTGTTGACAGCACAAGCAATGAGTGAAGAAGCGTCTTCTCCAGAAACTGCTAAGACACATGCAATGGCAGCCCATAAAGCAGACAATGCATTTGTACCTGCAGCGGTGATTGCTTCTCGCATTGCAATGCGTTTGGACGACAAACGCCGCGCAGGGCGGGTTTTAGAAACATGCTGGAAGCAAACGCCACACCCTGAATTGGCAGAAGCTTTTGTTCATATGAAATCTGGCGATTCAGCCAAGGAGCGAATGAAGCGAGCTGCAAGGCTTTTGAAGAAAGCTCCAGATCATATTGAAAGCCAGATCATCGTTGCAAAAGCAGCGATTGAAATCGAGGATTTCAAGAAGGCTCGCGAAGCTATGGAAGCCGTTTTGGGTCAGGAAACCACAGAACGCGCTTGCCTGATTATGGCCGACATTGAAGAAGCTGAGCACGGCGATCAGGGTCGTGTTCGTGAATGGTTGTCTCGCGCGATCAATGCCCAGCGCGATGCTTGCTGGACAGCCGATGGGATCGTATCAACCGAATGGAGACCTTTTTCCCCTGTTACTGGAAAACTGGATGCTTTCGAATGGAAAGTGCCCGTTGCCGATATGATCAAAACGGACGCCATTGACTACAGTTCACTCGTGCATGAACCCCTTCCCGCACCAGAACCCGTGATAGAACCAGAAGTCACCATCGTGGAAGCCGAAACAGCGGACAAACCGATTGTTGAAACAGCTGCTGTTGCTGCGGCCGCTGCTGTGGTTGTTGAAGCCACTGATGAAAAAGAGCCTATTGAAGTTGAGGCAAATGACGTTGCCAAAGACGTTGATGTTGACGACCTTGTTGAAAAAGTCGCCGATGAGCCGGAAAATGCAGAGGTCGATACTTCGTCTGATGTTGATGCTGTCGTTGCCGAACAAAACGATGAAATCGAGTCTGATAGCGACGAAAAGGTCACAGATGCAAAGGGCTTGGAAGAAAAGTCAGACAAAAAGCCCTATGCTAATATTGATCTGGATCCTGATCAGGATGGTCGACTTGATCGTCACCCAGACGACCCCGGTATCAAAGAAGGTGAAAAGCCAAAGAAAAAGGGCATGTTTTTCTAAAGCGGTCTTAACTTACCTGACATGAATTCAAACAAAAAAATGGCCCCGTTTGAGGGCCATTTCTATTAGAAGTCTTAGGGGACTTGTAGGGTAATGAGCTAAGCTGCTTTACGGTCTGCCAACAATCCACGGTTCACCAACAGCTCAGCAATTTGAACCGTATTGAGTGCAGCGCCTTTGCGTAGATTGTCTGAAACAACCCAAATGTTCAGGCCATAATCAACCGTTGAATCTTCTCGGATACGCGAGATATATGTGGCATCTTCACCAGCCGCTTCATAAGGGGTGACATAGCCACCGTCTTCACGTTTATCGACCACAAGACAACCCGGCGCTTCACGCAAAATATTACGCGCTTCTTCAGCTGAAAGTTCAGATTCAAACTCGATATTTACAGCCTCAGAGTGAGATACAAAAACCGGGACGCGCACGGCAGTCGCCGTCACTTTGATCTTTGGATCAAGCATCTTTTTGGTTTCCGCTGTGATCTTCCATTCTTCTTTGGTTTCACCTGAATCCATGAACACATCAATGTGTGGAATGCAGTTGAATGCAATGCGCTTCGTGAATTTTTCATTCTCGATCGGATCAGCCACAAATACAGCACGCGTCTGGTTGAACAACTCTTCCATCGCTTCTTTGCCTGCGCCAGAAACGGACTGATAAGTTGAAATCACAACACGTTTGATTTTTGCACGTTCATGCAAAGGTTTGAGAGCAACGACCAATTGAGCCGTTGAGCAATTTGGATTGGCGATGATGTTTTTCTTGCGGAAACCTTCAACAGCATCGGCATTCACTTCCGGCACAATCAAAGGCACGTCTGGATCGTAGCGAAATGCAGATGAATTATCGATCACCACACATCCCATAGCGCCAATCTTTGGACCCCACTGCTGAGACAAGGAGCCACCTGCGGACATGATCGCAATATCAGATTTGTTGAAATCATGAGTGTCGAGCGCTTTCACTTTCAGCACTTTATCACCGAAAGAGACTTCCGTACCTTGGCTGCGACGAGAGGCCAAAGCCACAACTTCGGCTGCTGGAAATCCGCGTTCTGCCAGAATGGACAGCACTTCGCGTCCAACATTGCCAGTGGCGCCTACAACTGCAATTCTATAACCCATGATGGTTTTTGCTCCTCTCTCCCGTTGTCTGAACAAGGGCACAATGAAGGCCCGCCACTCTCCCCCGGGGAGAGTACGGGAGGGAGCGGTTACAAGGTGGTCTTCGTTTTGTGTACCATTGTAAACATGCTCGGCGTTTTAACGGCAATTTGGAAAATGTCAAATAGAGGTCTCTTCATAATCGCTTCCGTGCTGTTTTATGCATCGCTAACTCACATCCAACTGAGCCATGCCCAACTGGCCTTCGCTCCACTGACCGCCAGTGAAATCAAACAATTTATGTTTGGAACCACCATGAGCGGCGAATATGCCTCTGGCAAAACATGGGCAGAGAAGTTCAACGGCGATGGTACCAGCCAATATGTGGAAGATGGTAAAACCATTCATGGAAAAATGTCGCTGAACGGGCATTACTTATGTTTCACATACAATGCCGATCCATCCTTAAGTGGCGGATGCTTTGAGGTGTGGAAACGTGGCGCAAATTGTTTTGACTTCTATTCAGCTGGAATTGATACGCCGACTGCAAGTATGGATCAAAGACGTTTTGGCCGCGGATGGGATGCCCGTGCTTGGTATGCGGACCAACAATCCACTTGCTTGAGCGAAGAGATCTCGTAAGCGCAGAGAAGAAA
Source organism: uncultured Rhizobiaceae group bacterium (assembly GCA_938030645.1). Lineage (GTDB taxonomy): Bacteria > Pseudomonadota > Alphaproteobacteria > Rhizobiales > Rhizobiaceae > Pseudahrensia. The sequence goes on along the minus strand of CALHHQ010000264.1, from coordinate 7 downwards.
AAGCCCC
>CALHHQ010000263.1 GCA_938030645.1 uncultured Rhizobiaceae group bacterium | reverse complement strand
AACGGCCTCGATTGTGCTGAAGAGGTTGCAATCCTCAACAGCGTCGTCGGCCCAGAGGTCGGAGGAAAGGAACATCTCGCTTTCGACGTATTGAATGGGCGCATGACATTGCTCAACAGTGGCAAGGCCATTACGAACGCGCGCGTTATGGAGATCGTCAACTCCACAGGCATGAGCGCTAAGCCTTGGGACGCGAAAACAGCTTCAGCCGATCAGGCAGCTCACTTTGCGCGCCAAAAGCTGTTCACGGGTCTTAGTGCCGGATTTTGGGCAGCAGGCTTCATCTACCACCTCGTTGAAAAGGGATTGAGCGGAGCCGTTCGCATTTTTTCAGGCCATGGCGATACGCCCATGCCTATGATTGAGGTTGGACTGTTTCTTTTGGCTGTAGTGTTCGGTGCATGGCTCGTATTGCCAAAGGCCTGGTCCGCAGCGCGCAGACTGTCTCCTGATATGAACCTGCTCATGGTCGTTGCAGTGGCTGGTGCGATCGCTTTGGGCGAGTTCTTCGAAGCAGCTACTGTCGCATTCTTCTTCGCTTTGTCATTGGCGCTTGAATCGTGGAGCGTAGGACGCGCACGTAATGCTGTTTCGGCATTGCTTGATCTGGCACCACCAACAGCACGGGTCATAAGGGAAGATGGCTCGGAATCCGACATTCCTGCGGCTCAGGTCGCTGTTGGCGATAGGTTCATCGTTCGCGGTGGAGACCGCATCGCTTTGGATGGTGAGGTCGTTGACGGTCTGGGCGAAGTAAACCAAGCGCCAATAACCGGTGAGAGTGCCTTGATTGCCAAAGAAGCAGGCGATGAGGTCTTTGCAGGTACGATCAATGGTGACGGCACTCTGACCGTCCGGGCAACTAAACTGGCAAGCGATACAGTGCTTTCAAAAATCATTCGCATGGTAGGCGACGCTCATTCGCAGCGTGCCAATGTCGAGCAGTGGGTGACAAAATTCGCTCGTATATACACCCCAATCGTAATGGTCCTGGCACTGTTGATTGCGGTTGTTCCGCCGCTTCTGTTCGGTGGTGAGTGGGGTTATTGGATTTACAATGCGCTCGTGCTGCTGGTTATCGCTTGCCCTTGCGCTCTGGTCATATCCACGCCTGTTTCCATCGTCGCATCGCTAGCAGCCTCTGCGCGAAATGGTGTCCTCATCAAAGGAGGCGCTTATGTAGAGGCGCCGGCTGGCCTGACTGCCCTTGCGATGGATAAAACTGGCACTCTAACGATGGGTGAGCCGGAAGTTGCCGCACTTCATCCTTTGGGTGAAACGTCTGAAGCGGATTTGTTGTCTGCCGCTATGGCGCTTGAAGCCCGCTCATCTCATCCTCTCGCACGCGCTATTCTGGCGCGGGGGGAGACCGATGGAGTGGATCTTACCCCAGCCCAAGATTCAAAAACCGTCCCAGGTCGGGGTTTGGAGGGCACTTGGCGTGATCAGCCCATTTGGCTCGGTTCGGATCGTTTCGCAGCTGAAAAAGGATTGGGTGATGCCGTTCCTGAACACACACTGCAAAGGATTGAGGCGGCTGGCAGCACTCTAGTTGTTGTTGGTGCAGACGATAAACTGCTTGGCCTTATCGAACTTCGTGATCGCATTCGTCCCGATGCAAAGGCCGTAATTTCGAAACTGCATGATCTTGGTGTAGAAAAGATCGTCATGCTGACCGGTGACAATGAGCGGACAGCTCAGGCTGTGGCAGCGGAAGTAGGCATCGACGAAGTGTGTGCCGAGCTTCTGCCTGCCGACAAGGTGGCTGCTATTGAAGAGCTGGTGGCCACCCATGATGTCGTTGCGATGATCGGCGACGGCGTGAACGATGCTCCCGCTTTAGCGCGGGCCCACTTCGCCATCGCTATGGGTGCGGTAGGGTCAGATGCGGCAATCGAAACCGCAGACATTGCCCTGATGACTGATGACATCGCCAAGGTACCTTGGCTCGTGTCTCATTCTCGCTGGACGATGTCGGTGATCCGTCAAAATATCGGCATTGCACTCGCAACCAAAGCGCTATTCGTGGGGCTGACAGCATTTGGCTTGGCCACTATGTGGGGCGCTATCGCGGCGGATGTCGGCGTGTCTCTTTTGGTCGTTGCTAATGCACTGCGGCTATTGCGGTCGCGTGCCGAACCGTCAGATCCTTCTGACAGTCCATCCGTTGGCGAGACGCTTGGAAAAGACTCCTTGGTTAATGCGTAACATGAAAGGGTGAAGTTCTTCGAAAAAAGGCGGTTGATCAAAACGCATTGCATTTGAAGATTGTGTCAGTGGTCTGGGACCTGAATGGATTTGAAGGGTTTTCCTCAATCCAAGCAAGCTAGCAATTTCGCACTCTGATCAGTGGGCATGAACGTCTCCACCCTTAGCCATCGCAAAATGATGTTTCTGATGGTGTGCACCAGTTGCCATAATGCCGAAGAAGCCCAACGCGTTTAGCTTTTGGCGTTCTTTGGCTGTGTCCGCCTCAATGGTTAAGTTCACCCCAGTCGCGGTTGTCTGAGCACTGGCTTTCCATGACGTCGTTTGATTGAGCACTTTGGCGTGCGCCAAGACCATGGTCTGGGCCGCTGTTACGGTCCTTTGGCTGCCGGTGATCGAAAACACTGAGCCGGTTGACGTTTTTTCGGTTGTTACCCGCGCGCCAGTCGTTACAGCTTCCATGTCCATCAGATGGTCGCGTAATCCCGAGATATTGACTTTTGACCAATCTGTTTTCGGGTCGGATTCCAAAATTGCTACGATTTCCGCAATTGCTGCAAAGGCGGCCTGACCAGCTTCTTTGGGGGCGGCCGACTGAGTTGACTGATTTGCATGTTGGGTGTGCGCATTTTGATTGCCATCGTGTGCTCCTGAAAGCACCCAATAGCCTGCACTCAAAATTACTATTGAGCCAAGCGAAACTAGTAGAACTTTGAACATGAGATTTTCCCTTAAAATGATGTCCGAGGGTAGCGAATACACCCGAGGGAAGATATGATTTGAATCATATAAGGAGATCTCCATGTTGCCGTCCCCGTTTGATCGTCTTGAAGAGACAAATTTGCCGGTTCAAGATTTACAATCAGGTGACAGACTTTTCGCTCAGATGGATCCAACTGTCGGAATGTTCTATCTGAGCGAAGGCTTGATTGAGCTGCAGCGGCACACCGAGGCTGGCGATAAGATCACAATCCATCAGGCACGCGCGGGAGAAACCTTTGCTGAAGCATCACTTTTCTCAGATCAGTATCATTGTGATGCGATAGCGCGAGCGACAAGTAAGGTCTTGATGTTGGAGAAGCGCGCCGTTCTCAAAATGTTCGATTGCGACGGAGCATTTGCGTCAGCTTTGACCGCTCGGTTTGCCCAACAGGTGCAGTCCTATCGCCGACGCATTGAGCTATTGGCGATCCGTTCAGCACGTGAGCGAACCTACACAGCGATAGCCGATGGCATGTTGCGGACGAACGCTTTAGATTTGGCAGCGCAAATTGGACTGACACACGAAACGACTTATCGTTCCTTATCGCAACTGGTGAAAGATGGTCGACTGACGAAAATTGGGCGCGGAAAGTATCGGATCAAAGATATGTCCAAATGATCCAAAGTCCTGCACCTGCCAAAACATCGTAGGCGACGCAAAAGCGAACATACCAATACGGCATTTTGAGATCAATGCCGTGAGAGTGGTGCACCACATCCCAAAGTCCATGCGAAATGTAGATCAGTGCGATAAACGGCGGATTGAGAAGAAAAGCGTAGATACTTGCTGTGGTGAACGCCACGGCTACCAAACCTTCGATAATTAGCTTGGAGCGCCGCCCATCGAGCGCAGCAAAACCTACATAAATTCCAGCGATCATCGACATAATGCCTGCCGCTAACGCATAAGAATATTCAATTGGCAGCAGCGCGTGGATAGGCAGACTGGCTAGAGCCAGAACGCCGGCCACAGGTAGAGGGTGCTTGTCTACTACAACACTCTCATTGAGCGACTTAACTTCCATAACTTCTCCCATAGGGCGCTTGCAAACAAACGAGTAGATGCGGGCTCTGTCCAAATTTGCCTTCTGCGATAGGTCACGTGCTGTACCGACTTCGAGCGCAGTTACTTGCCATCGATCTCGGGCGTCGCTTTCGGTCCGCCATTGAGGTCGGCAATCAAAGCCTCCATCTCTTTGATTTCAAGCTTTTGAGCTTCGATGATATTGTCGGCCAACTTCCTGACACGTGGATCCGTGATATTAGCCCGTGAACTGGTAAGGATCGCAATTGAATGGTGCGGAATCATCGCCTTCATCCAGGCGACACCATCAACAGTGTCTTGGCTTCGGACCAGATAAAGTGCGGCTGCGAATACAATTGCGGCTCCTGCAAAGATGGCGATGTTAGTCTTGCTGTTGGTGTACATGTTCAGCATGAAGGCCAGCATGATGATTGCCATGATGCCACCCATGTAAAGAGCCATCCACATCCGTGTTTGGCTGAACCAGATATGTCCAAACTCCCAAGAGTTCAGGTACATCAGTCCATACATCACAACGGTTGAGGTGATGATCATGGCAAAAAAGGTGCCGTAATTGTTCTTCATTTTGTTGATCCTTGGTCTTTCACTTTAAACCTTACTGTCTGTAGAAGGTTGTTTTCTATTACGAATTTCTACGTTCCAAATGCGCTTTGGTTCCGTAAAAATGTTTACAGTTACTGTACAGATGACAGGGTGGACGCTGATAATTTTTCGGAAGGCAGGTTTCCGATAGTCAAAAAGAAGCGGTCTTTTCGTTCTGAATTGCCAAGCTGCCAAGGATTATTCGGCGGGTAGCCCACACTGTGAGTAGGGGGATAAAAACCCATTGCAGAAGAGGGCTAAGCCCAGTGCCGAATGGGGGCACCAAAGGCATCAGGTCTGAATATGTCCACCGCAGACTGATCTGGGTGTAGTAGTATTCAAAGCCAATCGTGAGGGCCAAGCCCACAGTCAGAAACAACACATAATTGAGTGGTGTGGGCCGCATTATCCAATTGCGAGAACGGGCCGCGAGAGCTGTCAGCCAGAATGCGGTGAGCGCAAACCCGACATCACCAAAGGTGGCCGACATGCAGAGTTTTATCCCGTCCCAGTGGTTCATCTCGACCATGCCGCTGTAAGTCGGCGCCTGAACGAATTCCCAGACGAAATGCAGAGTGAAGGTTGTCACTGCCACGACTATCTCTGGAAATGTTGAAAGGAGGGATGTTCGGGTTGGTGCGTCTTTTTCATTTGTCATGTTGCGTCTTATCGAGCTTCCACCCTGTGGAAGGTCAACACTCACTTTAAATAAATGATCTCCTTGACCTTCCCCTTACAGGAAGGCCCATGTTCGGTTTCACATGAACAATTGCAACGAGGTCTTCTCAATGGCTGTACGACAGTCTGACATACCTATAGTTCCAACAACCCGTAGAGATTTTCTGTACGTTGCAACTGGCGTTGCCGGAGTGATCGCAGCAGGAGGCGTGCTATGGCCGCTTGTTCAAAGCTTGGCCCCCTCTGCTTCTACCCGCGGAGAATCGAGTGTTGAAGTTGACTTGGCCGATGTGGAGCCGGGCCAGCGCATTACGGTGATTTGGCGGGAGCAGCCGGTGTTCATCGACTATCGCACCCCAAAGCAAATCGAGATTGCTCGATTAGATGATACGGCACGTTTGATTGACCCGGCCACTGACGCGGAACGGGTGCAGAAACCAGAATGGTTGGTGGTTATCGGCGTTTGCACTCACTTGGGATGCATTCCCCTGGGTCAGAAGCAAGATGATCCACATGGCGCCTGGGGTGGGTGGGCTTGTCCGTGTCACGGGTCGCAATTTGACGTTTCCGGACGTGTCCGGAAAGGACCTGCGCCCACTAACCTAATCGTCCCGCCATATGAGTTCGTCACGGATACTCAGATCAAAATTGGTTGAAGAAATCTGGGCCCTTGGGCCAATAAGGAAATATTTCAATGAACAACTCATCCACTGGCAATTTAAAGACGTCATCTGTTGCGGCGTCTGACAAACGGACCGAAGTCGATCCTGTTTGCGGGATGAAGGTTGACCCAAATGCAGGTAAGCCGCTCCATGAATTCGCGAATAAGACCTATCATTTCTGTTCGCAAGGATGTCACGACAAGTTTGTGGCCGATCCTGAATTCTACGCCTCAGGTCGAAACAAGCTTAAAGTGACAGCGGTGAAAGAGGGCACGCTCTACATGTGCCCGATGCATCCAGAGATCGTGGAGGATCATCCGGGAGATTGTCCTAAATGCGGGATGGCTCTGGAACCAATGGGTACTCCAACCGATGAACCCAATCCCGAACTTATCGACTTCACTCGTCGCTTCTGGATTTCTGCTGCCTGTTCGATCCCGTTGCTCATCCTCACTATGGGGCCAATGCTGGGGCTGGACATTCGGGAATGGATCGGCGAACGAACGACGATTCTGCTCGAATTAGCGTTAGCCACGCCAGTTGTTTTATGGGCGGCTATCCCGTTCTTAAAACGGGGATGGAATTCCATCCTCAACCGCAGTCCGAATATGTGGACCCTTATCATGCTGGGGGTGGGGGCGGCATACGGATACAGCCTGGTGGCCGCGCTGATGCCGCAACTGTTTCCGCCATCCTTTCGAGCAGCAGATGGAACGGTTCCCGTTTATTTTGAGGCCGCCGCTGTCATCGTTGCGCTCGTCTTTTTGGGCCAGGTTCTTGAACTGCGCGCACGTGAGCGCACCGGCTCAGCAATACGCGCTTTGCTTGATCTGGCGCCCAAGATGGCACGGCGCATCAGCGAAGACGGCAGCGAGCGTGACGTGCCAGTGGAGAACATACTGGTCGATGATTTGCTCCGCGTTCGTCCCGGGGAGGCGGTGCCAGTCGATGGTGTTGTATTGGAGGGGCGCTCGTCCATCGACGAAAGCATGATTTCTGGCGAACCGATTGCCGTTGAAAAATCAAAAGGCGATTTGGTAACCGGCGGCACGCTTAACGGCACAGGATCGCTGATTGTGAAAGCGCTTCTCGTTGGTGCCGATACCATGCTGTCAAAGATCGTTGACATGGTGGCCTCCGCTCAACGCTCCCGCGCTCCCATCCAAGGCATGGCCGATAAGGTGGCTGGCTACTTCGTACCGGCAGTTGTGCTGATCGCCATTCTAGCTTTTATCGCGTGGGCGGTTTTTGGCCCCCAACCGGCTTTGGTGCATGCCCTGGTAGCGGCCGTGTCTGTTCTGATCATCGCTTGTCCCTGTGCTCTTGGCTTGGCAACGCCCATGTCGATCATGACAGCGACAGGCAGGGGCGCGCAGGCGGGTGTTTTAGTGCGAGATGCCGAAGCTTTAGAGAGGTTTGCGGGTGTCGATACGCTTATCGTGGATAAGACAGGAACGCTCACTGAGGGAAAACCTGTCCTGTCGGAAGTCGTCACCTTGGTTGGTGTCCATGAACAAGAGCTCTTAACCGCTGCAGCGTCGCTGGAACGTGGGTCAGAGCATCCATTGGCGGAAGCTATTGTGAGCGGTGCGGAAGAGCGTGGCATCACACTTGTGAAGGTTTCAAACTTTAACGCTGTCACCGGCAAGGGCGTTTCTGGTCAGGTGGGCAAGCAATCCGTCAGTCTGGGCAACGCTGCCATGATGGATGAACTCGGAATCGATGTTTCGCCCCTTAAAGGAGAAGCCGATGCGCTTCGTGACCAAGGCCACACCGCGATGTTCGTGGCTCTTGATGGGGAACTGGGTGGCATGATCGCGGTTGCCGACCCGATCAAGCCTACAACGCAAGAGGCTATCATCAAGCTTCATGAAGCAGGGCTAACAATTATCATGGCGACTGGCGACAATGAGCGAACGGCTAGGGCTGTTGCGGCCAAGCTGGGCATTGACGACATTCGCGCTGACGTTCTGCCTGAAGACAAGAAAGCACTGGTCGACGAACTGCACGCGGCCGGGAAATTAGTCGCTATGGCAGGAGATGGGGTGAACGATGCCCCCGCGCTGGCTGCGGCCGATGTTGGCATCGCTATGGGCACTGGTGCTGATGTGGCCGTCGAGAGCGCGGGCTTTACGCTGGTGAAGGGCGATCTCAACGGAATTGTCCGTGCGCGAACGTTAGCCCAAGCGACGATTAGGAACATCAAGCAGAACCTGTTTTTTGCCTTCGCCTACAATGCGCTGGGCGTACCGCTTGCAGCTGGTGTGCTTTATCCGATTACGGGATGGCTGCTATCGCCGATGGTGGCTGCTGCTGCGATGAGCCTTTCTTCCGTGTCGGTAATCGCCAATGCGCTGCGGCTTAGAAGCGTCAATTTAAATCGCTCTTGACCTTCCCCCTGCTGGAAGTCCTATCCGTCAATCATGAGAAAGGGTCAGTATCGCGGAGAACCGCTCGAAATCGAAGCATTGGATAACTGTGAGCGCCTCTTAAGGATGGCCCAGGTAGTTGGGTTCGAAGCCCAAGAAATAGAAGAGCTTAAGCGGGTCTACGCGCGGAAAGGAGCGAATAACAATGATGAACGAAATGGGTAATGGAATGGGTTTTGGAATGTTGTTTTGGCTTCTCGTCATTCTGGCTGTTGGAATTGCAATTGGTTTTGCAATACGGGGGCGCAGATGAATATCGGAGAAGCAGCAAGAGCGTCCGACCTACCTGCCAAGACGATAAGATATTACGAAGAGATCGATCTTCTCAAGCCTGCGCGGGCATCTAATGGCTATCGGGACTATTCCGAGAGCGATATTCATCGTCTTCGTTTTCTGCAACGCTCAAGGAGCCTTGGCTTCACAATCGAAGAATGCAGACTTTTGCTCTCACTTTATCACAATGAATCGCGGGCCAGTGCAGATGTAAAAGCAATCGCAAACCAAAAAATCAAACAGGTCGACCGGAAAATTAAAGAACTCAACTCATTGAAACAGACCCTGACCCAACTCGCGGAAAACTGCCACGGTGACGACAAGCCAGACTGCCCAATCATTGACGATTTAGCTGGGAGATGAAGTTGTATGATTAAACAATTCGCTGGACTAGTCGGGATAATTGTCGCCATCGCTTTCACTTGGTTTTGGGTATCTGATACAAAAGATCACGAAAAAATCTCGACAGTACAGGTTAAAGTGCCGCAGCTAACGACGTTTCAGCTGGCCGGGGAGAAGGCGTTTAATAGCAATTGCGCGGTCTGCCACGGTGTGAATGCGGCTGGTCAACAAGGGAAGGGGCCTCCCTTAATTCACAAGATTTACGAGCCATCCCATCACAGCGATATGTCTTTTGTGCTCGCAGCAAAGCAGGGCGTGCGTCAGCATCATTGGTCATTTGGTAACATGCCACCTATAGCCGGTGTTTCAGATCAGGATATCCAATCTGTCATCTCATATGTACGGGCAGTTCAACGCGAAAATGGAATTAATTGAGGTGCAAAACTTCAAATCACTAAGTATCTCAACCCTCTAGCTACGGCATTCTTTTCAGGCGTTACAGTAAGACGACTTTCGAAAACGTGACTTGACGAAACAAGAAATTGATGAAATCTGGATCCTATGACACCACTATTTCCCATCCTTGGTAAATTGAAAGCCATCTTCGCAGCGATGATGGTGATGGTGCTTGTGGTCTCGCAGGTTGGTATGTCCCAGGCTATGGCAGCCATGCCCGATCATGGACATGGTAACGATATTACTCGTTCGTCGAGCATGCAGGTGCCATCGGTTTCATTGGATAAATCATCTGATGTGGCGAGGGATAGCGCTTCGGGAAATACGGTGCCTGAGCACACCAATCCGATGGTTGGCGATGGTCATGTCGATTTTAGTCATGATGACCAAGGCAACCACTGCGCAGCTCTGTGCATGAGCGGGCTGCTTCCATTCGACCTTGCAATCTCTGCCCCGTTGGCAACAGATTTGAAATTCAGTCGTGTAAGCACGTTTGGGTTACCAAACGCTGTGGCTGGCCTAAAACGACCTCCCAGAACCTAGAAACGTAGTCGCCACGGAGGCGACTTCCGTTCGCAGACCGGCTGTGTCTGCGATCCACGATTCTAACGTTTCAGGTTCAAATTATGAAAATTCTAGCCATATTGGGTCTGCCTTTGGCGTTTGCCACAGGTTGCACCTCATCTGATCCAGCTCTTTTGCCGGAGGTTGTGACGTATCGCAGTCCAGCCGATGCCCACACCGCCATTCGTCAACAACACCCCCGGTCCGTCCTGCGCGGATACAATCGCCGTACCGTCATCGAGCCTGAAAAATGGCGCGAGCGCAGTGCAGAACCGTCTGATTGGCGCAGCCAGAGCGTTGATCCGGTCTCCAGCACGGAGCCGCAATCATGAGCCGCTCAAGATTGATTCCCGTGGTGCCACTTTTGGCAACCACCGTGCTCTCCGGGTGCATCGCCGCGGTCGGTAGTGAAAACTACAATTTCGCAGAGGCCGGCTTCGGCACCGTTCGAGTCGGCACGTCTAAGGCGCTCAAAAAAGAGACGGTGTGGGTACAAAGCCAGGGCGAAGCGAAAGCCGTTGCGAAGCGTGTTCATGCGCTAACCCACAAGAAGACATTGACTGTGGAGCAGGCCGTCCAAGTGGCTTTGCTCAACAACAAGGGTTTGCAAGCGGCCTATGCGGACATAGGCGCATCTGCAGCCGCCGCTTGGCAGGAAACCCTGCTTGTAAACCCCACGGTCTCCATCGGAGTGTTGGGCATTGCCTCACCTGAAGTTGGTGCATTTCGCGCGATCGAAGGCATGGTTGCCAACAACGTGCTGCGATTGATGACCCGTGAAAGGCGCGTCGCTGTCGCCGACACACGATTTGAACAGGCTCAATTGCGCGCCATCGAAGCGACACTCGCACTAGCTGCCAATACACGTCGCGCGTGGATAACGGCCGTCTCGGCATTCGAGCGGGTCGCGTATCTCAAGCGTGCGCTCATAGCAGCAGACGCTGCCTCCGAACTCGCGAAAGAATTGGGCCGCACAGGTGCGGTTGGAAAGGCCGGACAGGCAAGGGAGCATGTGTTTTATGCAGAACTTACCGGTCAGACAGCGCAGGCACGTCTTGCGGCCAAGCTTGCCAAGGAAGAACTGACACGCCTGATGGGGCTGTGGGGCAGTGAGGTGACGTATTATGTGCCGGATGCGCTTCCGGCTGTTCCACGCCGCGTCAAGAAGAAGAGCGCCATCGAAAGTGAAGCGCTCCATAGACGCGTCGACTTGCAGATCGCCAAGCTGGAACTGGAAGCACTGGCAAAATCGCATGGTTTGACCGATGCAACTCGTTATCTGACGGACTTCGAGATCATCGCCGGTGCTGAGCTTGAACGCGAGGTGGAAACCGAAATTGAGCTAGAAAACGGTCAATTGGAAGAGAAGTCCAAGAAGAAGACTTCGATAACTCCACAGATCGAACTGGAATTCAACATCCCGGTTTTTGACAGCGGCGAAGCGCGATTGCGTAAAGCTGAGACAGCATACATGCGTGCTGCCAATCAATTGGCGGAAAAGGCGGTCAATATCCGTTCGGAAGCGCGGGCGGCCTATACGAACTATCGGTCGACCCGCGAAATCGCGCTGCACTACAAGCGCAATGTCCTGCCGCTTCGAACGACCATCAGTGAGGAAGCTCTTCTCACTTACAACGGCATGATCACCTCAACGTTCGAACTTCTCGCTGACACTCGCGCAAAGATGAACAGCCTCCTGTTGTCCGTCGATGCGAAGCGAGAATTCTGGTTGGCCGACGCCAACATTTCGGCGGCCATTTATGGTGGCGGAGCTTCAGCCTCGCCCGGCGGCGGTGGCGGTGGTGCCATGGCCGAAGCCGGCGACTCCCCTCACTAACACTATTAACACGAAGGAACACACGATGCTTACCAGAAGACATTTCCTCGGTGCCGGCGCAAAAGCCGGTTTCGGCGCGGCCCTCGTTTCGACCGCAGCCTGGAGTAAGACCAGCAATATGGGGTTGCCTGAAGCACCCCTTCACGACAGTGCGTCTATGATCGTGACGCCCAATCCCACGACTGGCCCGGACTACAATCCAGTCGTCACCCTCAACGGTTGGACATTACCCTACCGCGTGAACAATGGCGTAAAGGAATTCCACCTTGTCGCCGAATATGTCGAGCGAGAAATGGCCGACGGCATGACAGCTCACCTGTGGGGCTACAATGGCCAATCCACCGGTCCAACCATAGAGGCGGTGGAAGGGGATCGCGTTCGCATTTTCGTCACCAACCGCCTCAAGGAACACACGACCATTCATTGGCATGGCATGATATTGCCCTCGGGAATGGACGGTGTTGGCGGATTGAGTCATCCCGGCATTCCATCCGGCAAGACCTATGTTTACGAGTATGACCTCGTGAAAAGCGGGACCTTCATGTATCACCCCCACGGGGATGAAATGGTGCAAATGGCCATGGGAATGATGGGGATGTTCGTTGTCCATCCCAAGGATCCGAATTTCCGGCGCGTGGACCGTGATTTTCTGATCATGTTGAACGCGTTCGACATCGATCCCGGCACTTACATGCCGAAAATCATGACAATGACCGACTTTAACTTGTGGTGCTGGAACAGCCGGATTTTCCCGGATATCGATCCGCTGGTTGTCTCAAAAGGCGACAACGTGAGGGTGCGGGTGGGCAATCTCACGATGACCAACCACCCCGTTCACATGCACGGGTACGACTTCAAGGTATCCTGCACCGATGGCGGCTGGGTCGACCCGGCTGTGGCCATGCCAGAAGTTTCTATTGATGTTGCGGTTGGTCAGATGCGTGCCTTTGACTTCAAGGCCGATCATTTGGGCGACTGGGCAATTCATTGTCACAAGTCGCATCACACGATGAACGCGATGGGCCACGATATCCCGACTTTCATTGGGGCCGACAAATCAAAACTGACCAAGACGATCCGCAAGGTGCAGCCCGAATACATGCCCATGGGCACAGAAGGCATGGCGGATATGGCCGAGATGTCCATGCCTCTTCCCAACAACACTGTGCCGATGATGGCCGGTTGGGGACCACACGGGCCATTGGAAATGGGTGGCATGTTCTCGGTCGTGAAAGTTCGCGAAGGCATCAACGCGGGCGATTACAGCGATCCAGGCTGGTACACCAACCCACCTGGCGAGCAAGCCTACGAGTGGACGGGCGAGATTCCCGATTTCACCAAAATGACCAACGCTAAAACTAACATTACGCCCAAACCCGCGAAGATGAAAATGGACCACAGCAAAATGGGTCATGGGTCGATGAAGATGGATCATGGGAAGAAAAAATGATCGATAACATTCCCTACGATTATCAGCACTGGCAGTTCATGGGATGGACCGGAGGTCTTTTGGTGTCCGCCGCTGTGATCTCTTTTGGATATGCGGTTTGGGCGAAGCGGCGTAAAGAGCAACAAGAGAGCAGCGTTAAGCAGATGCTTGGCGTTTCTGACCTTTCAAATTCGCTCGATACCAAACATGAAGGACAACACGCCGGAAGGGCTGTGGATACACTGTTTATCCTGCCGGATATCAGCAACTACACGCGCTTCGTCTCCAGCAAGCATCTAGAGGCGGATGATGCTCAGAACATTATCTTCTCGTTGATGAGTGCCATCATCAACACGGTTGGAGAGGAGCTGCGCTTCTCCAAGCTTGAGGGAGATTCCGCCTTATTCTTTACGAACGCTGAGGTCGCTTCGCCTCAAGAGATCGGCCTTACCTTGCTTTCGATTTTTGCCGCTTTCGATGCTCGTAAGACAAAGTTGGCCGCGGAGTTGGCGCATGACCCGGTAACGCAGGGTATGATCAATGATTTGGACTTGAAGATATTCGCCCATCGAGGTGTTGCGCAGCGTTTCACCTATCGTGGCATGGTGGACCATTTTGGGTCTGAAGTAACGCTTCTGCACAAATTGATGAAAAATCACGTCAGCGGCGATCGATATGTGCTGGTCACGGAAGCTGCGCGTCGGCTGATTGACCTTCATGACCAACATGACTGCGAGCCACTCAGCGAAACTATTGAACACATCGGACACGTCCAAGGATGCGTATTTCGACCGATGACCGCTTCAAAAAATGTGCAAGCAGACGGAACTTCCTGCCTGAAAACAGAGGCCTGGAAATCCCCGAAAGCTAAATCTCCCCCGAGTTATCAAACTTCTTTGAAACTCCTAACCATGAAATGGAACACGACAATGGAACTGAAAACTTTGATAGCTGCGGCCGCCATGACGCTTGCAGCGACAGTTGCTTTTGCAACGGACTACACCAAGGGCAAAGTCACTAAGATCGAAGCAAAATCAGGAAAAGTCACGGTCAAACACGAGGAACTGAAAAACCTTGGAATGCCAGCCATGACGATGGTTTTCCGAGCCAAGGATGAGGCCATGCTTGGTAAACTCAAAGAAGGCCAGAACATTCAATTCGTCGCTGAGCGCGTCAAAGGCAAGCTGACACTTGTAGAATTGAAGTAACAAACCCGCCTCTCGGATGGCGCTTATGCAGCATCCGAGATTTTGGCTGAGATAGATTTGGAGAAATAGACGATGAAGAGATTAATTCTAAGCGCATTGATTGGTGCCGCAATGACTGCAACCGCGTTGGCGCACTCACCGCTTAAAGCGACGATGCCCGCCGACGGCGAAACCGTTTCCGGCACACCTGACATGCTGCATTTGGTCTTTGCAAAACCGGCACGCGTCACCAAAATCATGCTGAAGCACACGATGGGCGACATGACCCACGAAGATAAGCTTGCCTTGCCTTCCAAGAAGTTCGGCACGGAAATGATGCTGGAACCTGAATTCAAAGGTCCGGGTGAATACACCGTTGACTGGCGTGCACTGGGTGAGGATGGCCATGCTCTAAAAGGCAGCTTCAAGTTCACCGTTGTGGCTGAATAATCAGTTATGTGGAGCGACCTCACAATCTGGGATTTCGCGGCAATGACCGCGAAATTCTTTGCCTATGCAGGAAGTTTTCTGGCTGCGGGTTCTTTCCTGTTTGTGTTCGTTAACAGTGGGCGCGTCGATGACGTTCGCAAGAGTTTGAACCTCGTGCTTCCACTGGCGGCCGCTGTTGCCATTGGAGCAACCGCTGCCCAGTTTTTCATTCAATGCGGCAGGCTTATGGACGAAGGCATGGTTGGGATGATGGATCCCGACATGATTGAGCTTGTGTCTGATGCCCCTTTGGGCACATCCGTTCTTGTCCGAATTTCGGGTTTGGTTCTGCTTCTGCTGACACTTCTTCCGCTGGGCATCATCAATAAAGTCTTGGGCTTCATTGGCGTGATAATGGTGGCGGCATCCTTCTCGTTGGTCGGTCATGGCACGGGAGAACCACGATGGCTTCTCGGTTCCTTGGTGACGATTCACGTCTTGGCCGTTGCTTTTTGGGTCGGCGCTTTGATGCCACTTTATGCGCTCTCGCACAGCACGCGAAACATTCAAGCGGCTGGAGATATGGCGCACCGGTTTGGTCAACAGGCGGCCTTTCTGGTCGGTCTTCTTATTGCGGCTGGAAGTTTCTTGGGATGGTGGCTCATCGGTTCATTTACTGACCTTTTTGGCTCCCAATATGGATTGACGTTCCTTGCCAAACTAACCGTCATAGCTGGGCTATTGGCTTTGGCGACCGCCAACAAATTTCGGTTTGTGCCAGCCATGATGAGCGGAGACCCAACTGGGGCGACACATCTGCGTCACTCCATACGTTGGGAAGCACTGGCGATCGTTACCATATTAGTGGTCACGACCGTGCTCACAACCGTAACTCAATTGCCATCGAGCCATGCGGAGAATTCTGGCGGCTCGAATATGGAGAACATGGACCATGGAAACTAAGTTGAACCTCTCGCGCCGCTCGCTCCTCTTGGGTGCAGGTGCCACTGCTGCAGCGGCAGGATTCCCCACGTTGGTTCTTGCCCAAATAACTTCAGGCCAGTTTGAATTGCGGGCAGAAACGATAAGCCATAAGCTCGTCGAAGGTGACTACGCGGCATCAGACCTATGGCTCTACAATGGCGAGACGCCAGGACCAGAAATCCGGGTCAAACAAGGTGAGACGGCTCGCGTTCGCTTTACGAATAATCTGCCGGAGCCAACTTCGGTTCACTGGCATGGAATCCGTATCGCAAATTCGATGGACGGCGTATCTGGTCTGACCCAAGAACCAGTGCAACCCGGCGAAAGCTTTGACTACGAGTTCACCGTACCTGATGCTGGCACCTTCTGGTATCACGCCCACAACAAGAGCTGGAACCAAGTTGCGCGAGGTTTATACGGCCCGCTCATCGTTGATGAACCTGTTCCGACTTTTGACCGGGAGCACGATCTTACGCTTGTCCTTGATGATTGGCGTGTGGCTCAAGACGGGGCGTTTCATGAGGCAAGCATGGGCGCGTTTATGGACTGGAGCCACGCCGGTCGCTTAGGCAACTTGATGACGGTGAACGGCCAAATCGAGCCAAAGGTTAAACTGGCGACTGGCAACGCCTACCGCGTCCGCCTTATCAACGCAGCCAATGCTCGTATCTTCCATATCGATCCTGCTGCGATGGGCGCGCGTTTGATCGGTTACGATGGTTTTGCATTTCCAGCGCCAAGAAAGGCTGACAGCACCATTCTTCTTGGTCCTGCACAGCGTGTCGACCTTCTGTTTCAGAAAGAGACAGCGGGGATTGTCGCCATGGTGAACGTTGGCGACTTTGAACTCGAAAGAATGTCGGGCGCTGAACCGGTTGCTTTGGCTAAATTTGCTTTTGAAGGTGCGCAAACCAGCGCATTGCCAATTCCAGCGTTGTCGCCAAATTCGATTGCAGAGCCCAATCTGGAAGAGGGTGTAAAAGTCCCACTCGTCATGACCGGCGGTGCCATGGGCCGGCACGGTAACATTACCTACAAAGGGAAACCTTTGACCCGTCAGACGATGATGGAAGCCCAGCAGCTATGGGCGTTCAACGGCGTCGCTAACATGTCTGAAGAGCCGCTGTTCAATGCAGAAAAAGGTCAGACGATCATTGTCGAAACGGTCAATCAGACCGGTTGGCCACATGCCATGCATGTTCACGGTCATCACTTCAAACTTGTCTCACGCAACGGAAAGCGTGTTGCAAACATGGACTGGCGCGACACTTTCTTCATTGACGATAACGAAACCGTCGAAATTGCTTTTGTCGCGGACAACCCGGGCAAATGGATGCTGCACTGCCACATGTTGGAGCATGCAGCCGCTGGCATGAACACTTGGTTCAATGTGAGCTGATGCATGATCACTAAGCGCGAGTTTCTAAAGGCAGGGAGTGCGGCACTGGCCTTGCCGTTTGGCATGGGCCTGTTGCTAAGCCATGCAGCTGATGGTGTCATTGAACTTCGCGCTCAAGCGGTAGAGATGCCAGTGACGTCTGGCTCCTCTGTGGCTTCGCCATTGTGGCTCTACAACGGCGAGACGCCGGGTCCAGAAATCCGCGTTCGCCAAGGTGATAGAGTAAGGGTTCGGTTCTTCAATGATTTGAAGGTGCCCACGTCAATTCACTGGCATGGAATACGCATCGACAATGCCATGGACGGTGTGCCGGGTCTCACCCAAAAGCCTGTGCTGCCCGGAGAGCGTTTCGATTATGATTTCATCGTGCCGGATGCTGGAACGTTTTGGTATCATGCCCATTTCGACGGATTCCAGCAGGTGGCGAGGGGCCTTTATGGCGCTTTGATAGTTGAAGAAAGTGATGCCGTCTTTGCGCCTGACCGCGAAATCACTCTCATTCTCGATGATTGGTGGATTGAACAAGACGGTTCATTTGCCGACGGATTTGAAGATTATCTGCAGGGCAAACAGGGCGGTCGGATCGGGAATGTGATCACGATAAACGGAGAGTCCCTTGATTCAAGCCGGACTGTAAAGGCAGGGGCGTGGCATCGACTACGCCTCATCAACGCGGCAAACGCCCGAATATTTCATCTCGACGTCTCTCAATTGGCTGGACGCTTGCTCGCGCTAGACGGATTTGCAATTGAGCCACGCGAGATTGATGAGCTCGTATTAGCGCCCGCTCAAAGGGCCGACTTTTCGTTTCGTTTAGAGGCGGGCCAGCGCACTTCAGTCCTCGATGCTTCGGGGACTCTGGGCAAACCAAATGACAATGGCGGTTCGACTACTGTCTTCTGTTTTGAAGGCGATGCCGCGGGCACAAACCCCAACAACGTTGAACCCACGCTGCGGAAAGCCATATTGCCTGATCCCAATCTAGACAAAGCACTGCGGGTGCCGCTTTTGATGCAGGGCGGATCGCTGTCTTCAGTCCAAAAGGCGGTCTATGCTGGCGCCATTCGCACACGCGAACAGCTGAACGAGGAGCAGCAAGTATGGACATTCAACGGGATAGCTAATCTGCCAAAAGAACCGCTGTTCAGTGTGCCGGTGGGAACATCCGTCATCATCGAAATGCAAAACAAAACCGGCTGGCAGCACCCCATGCACGTTCACGGACATCACTTCAAAGTGATCAAAGGCAACAGTTCAAGGCCGTCAGACGTTTGGCAGGACACGGTTCTTGTTGGTCGGATGAGCGATTTACAAATTGCGTTCGTCGCAGACAATCCCGGCAAATGGTTGCTGCACTGCCATTTGTTGCAACATGCTGTCTCTGGCATGCGCACATGGTTTGAAGTCACCACTTGAACAGCAAAATCGAATTGAAAAAGGAACAGTTGATGAAAAATAGCTTGAAAGCACTTGTGGTCGGATACACTCTCACCGTTGGCTCGCTCGGCATGGCTCATGCAGACGATGAATTGAAAATGACGGTCTACAAAACGCCGTGGTGCGGCTGTTGTAAGGTATGGGCCGAAGCGATGGTGAAAGCCGGGTACACCGTGGAAACGAAGGATCTAGAAGATCTGAACACGACCAAGCGACAGGCGGGTGTGCCCACTAGCTTGACTGCCTGTCACACAGCCGTGCTTGGAAAATATGTGATCGAAGGACACGTCCCGCTGGAAGCGATCAAAAAGCTGCATGTAGAAAAGCCGAGTATTCGCGGTATCGCCGTGGCTGGCATGCCGCAAGGTTCACTTGGTATGGGATATGATCCCAATGCCCGCTACGACGTCATGTCGTTCACCTATTCCAAGACGGATAAGCCCCTAGTGTTCTATGAGGCTGGTAAGTGAGGATGGAAGATCGCTCCGGATTGTTGAGCCGACGAGATTTCGTGCTTAGTGGGGCCAGTGTTTCGACGCTGGCTCTTGCTGGTTGTTCGGTTAATCGCGAACCAACGTTGGCACAGAAACGATTGGCCCGCAGCAAGGCGTCAGAGCGGGCTTTTAATGAATATGCGCTTCTTTATGGCCCTAAGCTGGGCGAAGAATTTCCGCTGCCGGCGGTCAATCTACGTGCGGTCAATCCAAAGTTCTTTCGGCGCGAGGTGACCAATAGCACTGGGTACCCAGAAGGAACGGTGGTTGTCGATACCAAGCAGTTCTATCTCTACTGGACACAGGTGGGCGGCACCGCAATGCGCTACGGAGTGGGTCTCGGCCGTGCAGGCTTTTCTTGGAGCGGGCAGGGCGTCATCCAATGGAAGAAGAAATGGCCAACCTGGACCCCGCCCGCCGAAATGATTGAGCGTGAGCCGGATTTGGAAAAATACAGTGCAGATAACGGTGGCATGGAGCCAGGCCTTGATAACCCGCTTGGAGCGCGAGCGCTCTATATCTTTCAAGATGGCGAAGACACGCTCTATCGCCTGCACGGAACGGGAGAGGCAAGCAGCATCGGCAAAGCCGTTTCAAGCGGCTGTGTGCGATTGCTAAATCAAGATGTTGCAGATCTCTACGATCGGGTGCCCAACGGATCACCCATAGTCGTGGTGTGAGATTATGAGTTGGGTTGCCAAAACTCTTACTGCAGTGGCTGTGCTCTTGGCTGGAGCTATCGCAATCGCTTGGTTTCTTCCGGACCAACGGGGTCCGTCCTTGCTAAAGCCAAATGCTGCGGTCGTTGTCGCGCAGGGCAAAGAAATCTACGCTGCCCAGTGCGCTTCTTGCCATGGAGTCGACCTCAAAGGTGAACCAAATTGGCGCAGCCCGAATGCTGATCTGACCATGCCGGCACCACCGCACGACGAGACTGGTCATACCTGGCACCATTCCGACAAAACGCTGTTTGAACTCACGAAATATGGGTTGGGGAAGATCACCAAAAACTCGAACTACAAGACCAATATGCCCATTTATGACGGCGTTTTAACCGACCAAGAGATTGTGGCCGTGCTGTCATTTATCAAAAGCCGCTGGCCAAAAGACATTCAAAGAGGGCATGACGAACTCAATTTAAAATCTAAATAAACGAATGGAAACCTTGACCTTCCATCTGATGGAAGCCCTAGACTTTATGAAAAGTCCCGTGGGTGTATCAAATGAAAAGAAGATCATTCCTCCTTGGTTCAGCAGCGCTTGCAGCGGTTGGCGCCTACGCATTGTATCGCGGACAAGGTATCGATGCCGCGTCTCTTTCAGGGCGCCCGCAATTAAAGTTTCCGACGTTGATGGATACCTCAATTAGCGGGCGCTTCAAACTGAAGGCGATGGCCGGGAAAACCGATTTTGGTGGCGGCCGATCGGGCGTAACTGCGGGTTTCAATCAGTCCCATCTCGGACCAGTTGTAAAAATGCGACCCGGAACCGTGCAAGCTTCTGTCGAAAATCAACTTGAGATGCCAGTATCCTCACACTGGCATGGGCTCGTCGTTCCCGGTGAGTTCGATGGAGGGCCGCACCAGGCCATTGCTTCCGGCGACAGCTGGCAACCGGAACTGCCCATCAACCAAGCGCCGTGTACTGCTTGGTATCACACACATATCCACGGAGCGACTGCGACAGGCGTCTATGCGGGGCTAGCCGGGGGAATCATTGTTTCTGACGGTCGTGATGATGAACGGGGCTTGCCGTCCACTTACGGCGAGGATGACCTGTTTCTTATTCTGCAGGACAAACGATTCTCGGCTGATGGTCAGATGATTTATTCTCGTGACATGATGAGCCAAATGCATGGTTTCACTGGCGATACGGTGCTCGTGAATGGGCAGGTTGGTTCAGTGGCAATCGTACCAAAATCCGTTGTGAGACTGCGTCTATTGAACGGATCGAACGCACGAATATTCCGGCTATCCTTCGATGATGGCCAACCGATGCATCTGGTGGCCACTGATGGTGGCTATCTGCCCGAACCCAAACCAATCGACCAGCTGCAACTGTCGCCCGGTGAGCGAGCAGAGGTGCTTGTAGATTTCTCGAATTCGGAAGCAGCAATGCTGGTCAGCGCACCAGATCCCAACGCTGGAATGGGCGGAATGATGGGCCGGATGCAAAACGCGATTTCTGGGCTTGGATTGCCCTTTGAAGTCGTTGCATTTGCGATAGATGACAGATTGGACAAAAGGATCAACAAGGTCCCGGCTAAGCTCGGTGGCGACGTTCCTAATCTACGCAATTCAGCCTTCGTCCAAGAACGCCGACTCTCGCTCGATATGGGCATGGGTGGCGGAATGATGGGCAGTGCAATGGCGATCAATGGTCGCGCGTTTGAAGAGAAAACAATCAATCTTAGAGCGAATCTGGGAACTGTTGAGAAATGGACCGTTTCCGCATCCATGCTCGCGCACCCATTCCACATTCACGGTGTGTCATTTCAAGTTTTGTCAGAAAACGGAAATGCCTCACGTCCTGAAAATCAGGGATGGAAGGACACAGTACTAGTCAACCAAGAGGTTGAACTGCTTGTGCGCTTCGATCAACTTGCTGCAGACAGCGCACCATTCATGTATCACTGCCACATTCTAGAGCACGAGGATGCCGGCATGATGGGGCAGTTTGTTGTTGGATAGAGAAAACTCTTTCCATTCATACGCGTAAGAGTGTCGTCGCTTTCATTGTAAAAAGCGGTCCGCAACAGAGAAGAGTGAAATGGCGGTGTTGAGCGGTGTTCGATAAGAACTGAGCTGGACGATCAAGTTCCTTAAGATGTGCAGAAAAAATTGAAGCCAAGGGTGGTATGCTTTTTGCTCTCGCCATTTTTAACGGACGTTTTTCATTCATCGAAAGCCACGATCTCTAAACAACGTTTCGTTAGGCCAATCATCATTTGCGAACCGTCGAAGAAGTTGAGAATTTTATGGGTTCAACAATTCTATCGAGCCCCAATCGTCTGAGAATTGTCGATCAGCTTCGAGGTTTGGCGATCATCGGTGTGGTCATATTCCATCTGGTTTGGGACCTGGACTTCACAAATCTGATTGAATCTGGATTCGCCTCCCACCCGATTTGGATAGCTTTCGGCCGACTGTTGGCGGGAACGTTCATGTTTCTGGTTGGGGTCAGTTTGGTTCTCGCCACGCGCGAAACCGTGCAATGGCAACCCGCGATCAAAAGAATTTTGAAGATAGCTTTTTTCGCTTTGATAATAACGGCCGCAACCTATGCCGTCTTTCCGTCGGCGTTTGTCTTTTACGGAATTCTTCACGCGATCGCAGTCGCTAGCATTCTTGGATTGTTTTTCTTGCCCCTTCCAACTTTCGTCATCCTTGCGATAGGTGTTGTGGTGTGGCTAGCGCCGCTGTTTTTCACCAATGAAGCATTTGATAGCCGCTGGCTGGCGTGGATAGGTTTTTCTCAAACACCACCGATCAGCAACGATCTTGTGCCGGTCTTTCCCTGGTTTGGCGTCACTTTGGTGGGTATCGCAACGGCACGCCTGATTTCAGTCGGCCGAACAAGCAGTCGCTTTGCAGAAATGGCGATACAGAACGAGACAGGCAGATTTCTCACCTTCTGCGGTCGGCACAGCCTCATTATCTATCTGCTGTACCAACCGTTGTTGCTTGCGATAATCGTCCCCTTCTCCAATTGGCCAAACGGGTAGATTACAGTTTCTCCCAGACGTTCGGATTGTCAGCCGCCTGTCGTTTCAGATACGTCAACTCGGCATCTTGCCAACGAAGAACCTTGGCCTCCTGATTATCGAGGATGAAGTCACCTTTGTCGGTAACAACCGTCAGCACTGCATGTCCGCCACCGTTGGCATCATAGACAACTGTCACCAGCAGTGAACTGAGAGGAAAACCTTGCTCTTGTAGGGTTTTACGTTTCAACAATGCATAGTCTTCACAGTCACCTTTAGATACCGGATATGTCCACAACTCCTCAATGCCGAAATTGTCCATATCGGTGACTGGTTCGATTTTACTGTTCACTTCCCAGTTGACGCTGGTGAGTTTCTGCCAAGCCTGACGGGTCAGTTTCACCTTCTTGGGTTGCTCTTTCACCGAACAGCGTTCCTGATACCGTTCACAATATCCGATGTATCCGATCGGTATCGAAGTTTTGCCAAATGTTTGCATGTTGGCTTTAGATCCCGGCTGTTGCGGGTTCAGGTGCAGCGCGTTTGCTGATGCAGTCACAGTTGAGAAAGATAAAAGGATCGCTGCGAGACCAAAGAATTTCATTGTCACCACTCCACTGATTGAGCGGTAATTGTGACAAACAGGACTCAAATGAGCGCAAAAATGCGCGTGCACCTTTGATTCAAATGTTCAACGCCAGCGAAAGGTTTGGTAAATGATCAATAGGCCTAATTGGCCACCAATCGACGCAACTTCGCAACCGCGATATCGCGTTCCTCATGAAAATCGATTGTTCCAAAAAAGCTATTGTCTTCGCGGAAAAGCAAGACCAAAGCGGTGTGGTCCACGCTGTAGGAACCATTATCGACAGGGCCTTTTTTGTAGTAAACTTTGAAATTCTTTGCGAACTGATCGAGCTCTTCCTTCGTAGGGCGTAAAGCAGCGATTCTTGCATCGAAATAGCCAACATACTCCTTGAGGATTTCAGTTGTATCGCGCTCTGGGTCGGCTGTGACGAAAATGGGCTGTAATTTGTCGGCATCTGCTCCCAACTGTTTGAGCCAGTTAGAAATATCGCTCAGCGTGGTTGGGCAAACGTCAGGACAGTGCGTGAACCCCAAAAAGTACATTTTGGCTTTACCCGGAAAGGATTGATCGGTGATGGTTTCACCTTGCGCTGACATCATGCTGAATTCGCCCCCAATGTCGGCGACACCGGCGACGGGTTTGTCTTCGGATTGGCTCCAAACAAACAACATCATTGAGATAAGCGCCGCGCATAAGCCCAACGCTACCACTCGAAACATCTTCACTTTTACGTTCCCATCTGATCGATATTGCCTTGCTCCAAAGTCTAGCATATCGGTCTATTTCTCAGCCCAATAATTGGCTCTTTCTCATCGTCAAATTGCCGCGCTGCGGGTGCTCGAAAAGGCCAATTTCCTGTTGCTTTACAAGCCAGCAAGATACTTCTTGCGAATGGTTCTCAATTACAGCACGTTGCTTATGCGATTAATCTTTGAAGCTTTAAATGCTCGAATATCTCTCCAGTTTTGATCCCCTAATTCTCGGGGTACTCGGCAGCTTATGCGCTGGCTTGATGACGACCGTGGGTGCTGCACCAGTTTTAGCGGGCAAAATTCCAAACGAACGGTCCCGTGATGCTCTTTTAGGCTTTGCCGCCGGTGTAATGCTGGCAGCTTCGTTCTTTTCTCTCATCGTGCCGTCGCTTGAGATTTCCGAAAAGGCTTACGGCGAGGGCGCTATCCCAGCAGGAATTGCGGTGGTCGGCATCCTTTTGGGAGCAGGGGCGGTGGCTTTGCTCAACAAAATGCTTCCCCATGAACACTTCTTTCAAGGTCGAGAAGGTCCGCAAAGTGTGTCGTTGCGGCGGGTATGGCTGTTCATCATCGCCATCACTATCCATAATTTTCCCGAGGGCTTGGCGGTAGGTGTCGGTTTTGGCAGCGGAGACGTTTCTCAAGGTCTGCCCTTGGCAATCGGTATCGGACTTCAAAACGCACCCGAGGGCTTGGCTGTGGCAGTGGCTTTAATGGGTGAGGGATACTCGAAACAGCGGGCATTCACGATCGCGGCGCTGACGGGTCTTGTGGAACCGGTAGGCGGACTGATTGGAGCCGGCGCAGTATCCTTCTCTGAGCCTCTTTTGCCTTGGGGACTGGTCTTTGCGGCTGGCGCGATGCTGTACGTGATAAGTCATGAGATTATCCCGGAAACCCATCGTCGTGGCTTTCAAAATGAAGCGACGACCGGTTTGCTGATCGGTCTTGTCTTGATGCTTTTTCTGGATGTATGGCTTGGCTAGATCGGGCGTATGCACCGCTGGTTAGGCAGAATGTCCGTGTCCTTATTTGGAATTCGGTGAATAAGGATCTGACAACGCAGCCTTTGGTCTACTGATTGGTACCGCGCTGAATGATGTGCGTTTAGCCAGAGATTTGGCACCTATCAGTTTTAATTGTTGCCGGAAGGCGGGGTGCATACCTCCATCCGAGTAGCGATAGGCGGTTGAGACCTCGCCCGTCTGCAATAGGGCGTTGATCTTTTGCTCATCCTCTTTCGATTTAGCCAGAACCTGTGGATCTAAAACGGTGGTGGTCGGGCATGCTGCCAATGGGTCTCCTAATGCAGAGAGGCCCGTCTCGAATACGTATCTGCCGCCGCAGTAAGAAACGTTGGGCTTGCGTTTATTTACCTCGAAGAAGTCGTAGGCCACCTTAATATCTTGCCAGAAGCGGTAATTTGGGTCGCCGGTATTCTTGGCCATGTTTTCGGGTGTCATTCGAAAGGGGAATGACTGAACCTGAAAAGAGCTTTGCTCGCCTTTGAGCGCCTCGCGAGCAACAGCATAAACTTCGCCAACCGCCTTGTCGGTTATTGCGAAACAACCGGAAGACGAACACGCACCATGAACCATTAAAGCGTCGCCGGTGTAGCCAAGGGCCGATTCAAGTCTGTTCGGGTAGCCGAGATTGAAGGACAGATGGTACTGCGACTTCGGGTTCAACATGCCGGAAGAGACGTGATAAATTCCCTCAGGAGCTTGCCGGTCACCGTTTTTCTTCTTCGGCCCCAGTTTTCCCGACCATCGACACATTGGATATGTCTTGAGCAGCGCCATCTTACCAGATTTGCCGCGCTTCCATATTTCCAATTCGCTCTCTTGTTTAAAGATACGAACCAAAATCGGATCGCTTGGCGACATCGATTTCGATTTCATTTCGCGAACGAGCTTTGAAGGAATTGGTTGGCTACCGCGCGTGTCAACATCGAGCGTTGTCAGAACGCAGCCAGTTGCAAGAAAGGCAGGTAAGATCAGTAAAAACAGATTGCCTGAAATTCGCTTCAAATCCGGATATAGGCGCTTGAGTTCAACTATCTCGGCGGACTTGAAGCCAATTTTCTTGGCCTTATCGATAAGGCTGGCCTTGGACTGCACAGCCTCGGTATCAACAGTTCCAAGACAGACCTTTGATTCTTGCTCATCTGTCATTTGTTGCTCCAAAGCAGCAAAATTGCGCCGCAGAAAATGAACGTGTCCGCCATATTAAATGCTGGCCAATGCATCGTCCCGGCATAAAAGTCCAAGAAGTCGGTCACCGCGCCGTGGCGAATGCGATCGCTTATGTTTCCCAGCGCGCCACCAATTATCAGTCCTAAACCAGCTGCTTCATAAGTGTTTGAAGTGCGTAGCAGCCATATGACCAACGCAAACACTATGGCAGCTGTGAGGAGGACCAAGACCCACCATGGGGTGCCGCCTAAAAATCCGAATGAAATTCCGTAGTTTCGCAGAAAAACAAGATTGAAACCGGGAAAGATCGCAACACCGTTCGAAAGCCACTCGGCGTTTTCGATCGCTAGCCACTTGGTGACCTGATCAACCGCAAGTGCGGCGCCCGCAAAGGACATACCGAGCATTTTCCGGTTCATTTTGAAGCAGCAACCTTTTCGACTTCAGTCCGAACCATATTCTCTAACTCCCTTTGCCCGAACTTTGGCAACGGCTTTCCATTTACGAAGAACGTTGGCGTTCCTCCAACGCCTAGCCATGCAACATATAGAAGGAAGGAAGGTCGGGCGCGATTGCATTCCATGCTCTATTTTCTCGTCCATTTAGCATCCGTTTTGGTGCTGGAAGCGTTCCAAGAACTCTCCATCTCATAAGAAATAATACGAAAATTACCTTTTGATCTTGCGACTGCAATTGGTCTCAACATTTACCAAGACACTGTTTCGGATGGATGTTCGAAATCCGTCCGAAGCGCTAGACGACAACAATAGGTGATCCGCTTGGAACCCTGTCGTAGAGATCGATAACATCCTGATTTAGCAGTCTAACACATCCACTAGACACGGCTTTACCGATGCTAAATGCCTCAGGTGTTCCGTGCAGCCTGTACAGGGTGTCTTCGCCGTTCTGGAAAATGTAAAGCGCTCTTGCGCCCAAAGGGTTACGCAGTCCTGGCGGTTGGCCGCCGTTTTCAGCGCTCCATTTTTCCAACTTTGGATCTCGCTCGATCATCTCAGCTGGTGGTGTCCATTTAGGCCACTTCTGTTTCCATTGGATCTTGCCATTTCCATTCCACGAAAAGCCGGCTCGACCGAGGCCGACACCGTAACGCATCGCTGTGCCGTCAGGTTGCGTCCAGTAGAGATAGAAATTCTTCGTATCGACCACGACTGTGCCTGCGGGATATCCTGTGCGATTTCGAACTTCGCGCCGATAGAATTTCGAGTACACCTGCTTGAGGTTGACGGCTGGCAGGGGAAACTCCTCGTTCGGCTTCGGCCCATACATAAAGGCATAGTCATCCGTGTTTCTCCGTTTGGCTCGACGCTTGGCAAGCCTTTCCATGACGCGCAATCTTGGACGGCGGCCCTGCGGCTCGCGACGGGAACAGCCCGCAAGCGTTAAAGCTGCCACGCTGGCACCGCCCAATAACATTGCTCGTCGGCTAAATGGCTCGGCGGATTTGATATCGGTCATTTGCCTGCCTCGTAGAATACAACTGGTTTATTCGTTTTGGAATCTGCAAAAGACATAACATCGTAACGGGCCTCGGAATCATAACCCATGCCAAGCGACCCCATAGGCATACCAGCAACTGCAATACCACGTACATTTGGCTCTTCGCTCTGAAGTTTTTCAATTGCCTGCAGAGGCACGTGACCTTCAATGATGTATTTTCCCAATACCGCTGTGTGACATGCTTCAAGCTGAGCGGGCACGCCATACCGTTTTTTTGTCAGCGATAAATCATCCATGTTTTTCACTTCGACCTTAAATCCAGCCTGCTGCATGGCCTTGGTCCAGACTTCACAACATCCGCACCAAGGCGTTTTGTACACGGTCATATTTTTGATTTGTTCGGCGTAGGCGGCATTGCTCGCTGCAAAAAGCAACAACGCACCCGCGAGAGTTCGTTTCAGTTGAATTTTCATTTTGACTATCTTTCTCAATCAAAGAACAACGACGCGAGCACCTAAGGGCACGCGTTCGTAAAGGTCTTTGACATGTTCATTGATCATGCGAATACAGCCGTTCGATACCGATCTGCCGATCGAAGAAGGCTGGGTCGTGCCATGAATTCTGAAATATGTGTCCCGCTTACCCTTATAAAGATAAAGCGCGCGGGCACCTAAGGGGTTCCCAGGACCGCCCGGAACACCGCCTGCAAATCGAGCATACTTCTCTGGTGAACGGCGGATCATGTTTTTTGTAGGTGTCCAAGATGGCCACTTTGCTTTGCGGCTAATCGTGGCCGTACCTTTGAAGGTGAGGCCCGCTTTGCCAACACCCACTCCATATCGCCGCGCTCTCGTTTTGCTTTCTACGAGATATAGAAAATGATTACGCGGATCGACAACAATGGTGCCCGGTGCATAGCCTCTAAAGGACACGCGTTGAGGCAAATATTTCTTTTTCAGTTTGAACCGTTTGCTGTGGTGAGCTAGCGCCGGCGTTGCGGCAGTCAATACGGTGGTGGAACCAAGCGCAATTGCGCCAGCCAGTAGGGAACGTCTAGTGAGCATGTTCGAAAAACCTCTTCTAAATTCACGATTGATCGCCCATAGAGACGATCGACTTGGAACTAGATGAGGTTTTTTGGAGGACGCTTCATAAGATCGAATAGATTGCCAGCAAGAACATCAGTTCGAAATTCCGAAATCTTTCCGATTTTCCAATTTTGCTCAGCGCGGTTCGCGCTGGCAAGAATTGCGCAGTTCATGCTGCAGTGATCATGTGGAGAATGCTTCTCGAAGCCCATTTCTCCGCAACAGTCCACATCAACAACGTTTTGAACCAGATTGGTGTCGGCAACCAAGGATTGATACTGATCCGTTGCTTTTTGAACGCTTTCAGTAGCAAACGAACGGTGCATGCCGGAGGCTGCAAACACCAATGCGAAGACTGTGAAGATCATAACGAAGCGGTTCATACCGCTGCGTATAGCGTAGAAAAATTAACTGAGTCATTAAAATCTTTC
>CALHHQ010000262.1 GCA_938030645.1 uncultured Rhizobiaceae group bacterium | reverse complement strand
TTCCTCCAGCTTTTCAGCCAAAAAGAACGGCGTTTGTTCGTTCACACTGCGGCCAGCGGCAACGAGTTCCATCGACAAACCATGGCGACGACCAGCATCGACCAAATAGTAAGGGTCAACAGCAATACAGTGACCACCAACCATGCCTGGGCGATAATGGTGGAAGTTCCATTTTGAACTGGCTGCAGCAATGACGTCCGATGCGCGAATGCCCATTTTGTCATACAGCGCCATCAGTTCGTTCATCAATGCGATGTTCACATCACGCTGGGTGTTTTCCAAAATCTTGGCAGCTTCGGCAACTTTGATGTTTGCTGCAGGGAAAAGACCTGCTCGAACAACACGTGCATAGAGTTTTTCCAAAAATGCTGTGACAACCGGAGAGGAACCAGCAACAATTTTCTTGATGTCTGCCAGTTTTCGAGTTGGATCCGCAGGATTGATACGTTCTGGAGAATATCCGAGATAAAAATCGATGCCTTCTTTCATACCTGAAGCTTCTTCAAGTACGGGCAGACATTTGTCTTCGGTTGTTCCGGGGTCAACGGTGGATTCAAAAATCACGACTGCTCCGCGCTTCATATTCGCGCCAATTGAGCGAGATGCGGACAGAAGAGGGCTGTAATCAGGGCGGTTGCGCGTGTTTACGGGTGTTGGAACACAAACCAAAATGGCATCGGCTTCCGCCATCGCAGAAGCATCAGCTGTAAATTCAGCATCAGCGCACGCGAGATCGGCTGAAGTGACTTCGCCAGTGCGATCTTCGTTGTTTTTCAATTCTTCAATTTTGGCTTGGTCGATATCAATGCCAATAGAACGGCTCGCCTCTGAAAATCCGCAGATAAGAGGAAGACCAACATAGCCCAAACCAACGACTGCAACGCGGCATGTCGCGGGATCTGGCAAAGCGACAGGTTCGTCAACGACCAGTTTAATAGACGGCGTGTTCGCAATCTTTTGTTCTGCGTGGCCTGCATCAATGTTTGTTGCAGTGCTGTCGGATGAGAAGATCATTTAGGCCCCTGAATACCTTCCATATTTACAGGCCAGCAATGACACAGCACTTCTTCACGAAATGTAACTTTGGGGAAGAAAAAATGCTTATGGTTA
This sequence comes from uncultured Rhizobiaceae group bacterium, assembly GCA_938030645.1. Taxonomy (GTDB): domain Bacteria; phylum Pseudomonadota; class Alphaproteobacteria; order Rhizobiales; family Rhizobiaceae; genus Pseudahrensia. Next base: position 2,304 of record CALHHQ010000262.1, on the reverse strand, counting down.
ATCGACTGTGAACCGATTTTTTTCGGTTAACTTTTCGGAAACCATGTGCCGAGAAACAGGGTAAATAGCCAGTTAAATCAAGGATTAAATACCCTCATGCTCCGTTACGTTAATACTCGGGTCAGCCTTGTATATTCTATTGATCGGTGAGTGGGGCGCATTCAAACCATGCCCCCAATGTGAAGTGATGCGGGTTTTCCGCAGGGGTATTAATGCTGGCTATAACAACAGTTGAATGGCTATTCGGGCTGCTCGTTCTGATCGTGTTTACGAACAGATACGTGTACGGTTCCCTGTTGCGTATCGCTGATCGCCGCACTGAAATCGATTATAACAAAGACCCAGAAGAGTGGCCGACGGTTGCAATCGTTGTGCCGGTGTTCTGCGAAGGGGAAAGCGTTCTTCAGACTGCCGCCTCTTTTGCGGCTCTGGATTACCCACGTGACAAACTTCAAATCGTGTTCATCGATGATGTGTCCACCGACGACACATATGAACACTTACAAGAAGCCTGTCGTCGCTATCCTTGGATGAAGTTGATCCAGAACCCTCACAATATGGGCAAGCGTCTTGGCATCAAGAATGCGGTTTTGGATATTGAAAGCGATCTCATCATGTCTGTAGACAGCGATGTGATCGTGGACAGCAATGTTGTGCGCGAACTCACCCGCCATATGTATGCAACGGGTGCTGATGCTGTGGGCGGCTGTGTGTTCGTTTCCAATGCAGGCGAGACATGGCTTACGCGCATGCAGGCTGTGAAATACTGGATCGGCTATCAATTCCTCAAAAACGTTGAAAATGCCTATAGCCATGTGATGTGCCTGTCTGGCTGCCTTACGCTTTACAAGAAAGAAGCGATGCTTGCCGTCGATAAGGACGTGGAAAGCCGCACTTTCTTGGGCGATGAAGTGAAATACGGCGAAGATCGTTTTCTCACACGCAAAATCATTGAACGCGGATACAAGACACGTCTTTGCTTCACTGCGCGCTGCTTCACTAAAGCTCCGACCCATATGGGTGCCTATTTGAACCAGCAGTTGCGCTGGCGCCGGTCCAACATGATCGACCTGATTACAGCGATGCCGCATTTGGCGAAGTTCAACATCTTCGTGTTGATCCATTACATTTCTATGGGCACGCTTTTGTTATTCTACCCAATCTTCTTGTTGGTGAAGTGCATGGAAATGCAATTTGTCATGCCGATGATTTGGCACGCTCTTTTGGTCACAATATTTGCCGTTTGCTATGAGTGGAATAAGAAATCTCTTCCTGAATTTGCGCAAACATCTGGTCTTTGGTTCATCGCCATGGCCGCTGTGTTCCCTGTCGTTTACCTCACCATGACACCGTTGGGCTTGTTCACGCTTGGAACAACATCTTGGGAAACACGCGGTGGTGCAAAATCTGACAATGCTGCGATTTCTGGTTCGCATGAAATCGACTTGAGTGCCTTGGGTGGTTCAGCACAGGGGGCTTCCGCATGAATGCCGCTGAGCTGAGAGCTATTATTGAAAGCCGTAAATCGCAGAACCCTGCGAACGTCTTGTTCGTTGGCAAGTCGTTGGCGGGCACCAAAGCGATATTCAAACGCAAGGACGAGATCGTTCGTTGCGAACACTCCTATTCGGTCAATGAGGCTTCTGAGCTGATCAAAAAACAGTCGGCTTCTGAGCCTTTCGATTGCATCATGATCGATATGCGTGGGGATCACAGTGACGACAGTCCGCTCAACGTTGTTTCGATCGCAGAAATGCGAGCAACCAGTTGCCTGACAATTTTGTCGTCACCAGAAGACGCTGAATTGTTCCAGAATATGGTTGGGGTTCACAAAGTTCTTGTGGCGCCGGTCGATCCCAAACAGATCATTTTGACCATTATCAATTCCACCGCTGAAGTTGAGCACGAGGAGGAAACCTCAGGCGTTTCACCAGTTGCTGTGCCACAAGTGGTTGCCCCACCCATTGCGCCAGCAATAGAAATTGAGGCTGTTGAGGAAGTTGCCGAAGAAGCGGTGGCTGAGCCCGTTGCTGATACTGGACCTGTTAAATCTGCAGTGACCAAGGGCTTTGAAACAACTATCTCAAAAGCTCAGGATGTGGATCAAGGCATCTGGCAGCGTTTTGTGCCGTTGGCGAACTTTTTCTATAAAAAACTTGCGATTGTTGTGCTGACCGCGCTGTTCCTGACGTTCCTTGCTTATGGCGCGATGATCGTTTTCTTCATGTCATCATCTAGCTGGTCTTTGCCATTTGAACTGTCACGCGGTCATGCGCTGGTTGAGAAAATGGATCGGGACTTGTC
>CALHHQ010000261.1 GCA_938030645.1 uncultured Rhizobiaceae group bacterium | reverse complement strand
GACAACTGGTGCGATGCCTTTGCTGAAGTCTGCATAGCGGGCAAACCAGATGGATTGTGAAACAACGCGGTCTTGAACAATGCGATAGAGTTCGAGTTGTGTTTCGCCTGATATTTTTGCGTCTAGTTCGTCAATGGCTTCATTGATTGCAGGCAGTCCAAATGCATCTCTCACGACAACATAAGCTGCTGCGATCGTGTCCGTGGATGCGCCCGTGCGATCTTTTGCACGGGCAATCAATGTAGGGCCGCCACGGTTAATCATGGAATTTGCCAAGACCGTCCCAATAATTTCGCGTCGTAAGCGATGTTGGTCGATCTGCTTTGCATATGGTTTTTGCATTTTGGGTGGGAAATAATTCACCAGCATGTCGTCCAGATAAGAATCGTCTGGCAATTTGCTTTCGACAATATCATCGAGAGCCACAATTTTGGCGTAGGCCAACAGAACTCCGATTTCTGCGCGGGTAAGACTCTCCCCTGCTGCTTGGCGTTCAGCTAGTGCAATATCGTCTGGCAAATCTTCAACTGCACGATCTAGTCTGTTGCGCTCCTCCAGGTTTTGCATCAACCGTTGTTGATGGGGCAGGTCTTCCAACCCCCTTTGCTCTGTCAGCGAAATGGAAAGCGTCTGCAAATAGTTGTTGCGCAATACGAGATCTGCCACAGTCTCGGTCATACTTTCCAAAAGCGTATTGCGCTTAGGACGCGTCAGTTTTCCAGCTTTCATCGCTGCCGCAAGAGCAATCTTGATGTTCACTTCCACATCTGATGAATTCACGCCTGCAGAATTGTCGATCGCGTCAGAATTGCATCGGCCACCCAACGTGTTGAATTCGATACGGCCTCTTTGGGTGACCCCAAGATTCGCCCCTTCACCAATTACTTTGCAGCGCAATTCTTTCGCAGTGACGCGAATGGCGTCATTGCTGCGGTCGCCTGCATCGGCATTGGATTCGTGGCTTGCACGAATGTAGGTGCCAATGCCGCCAAACCACATGAGATCAATTTCCATTTTTAAAATGGCATTCATGATGATCTGCGGGTTGTGTTCGCCAGCTTCCAAATCAAGCGCATCGGCAGCTTGTTTCGAGAGGTTTATTGATTTTGCCGAACGCGGGAATATGCCGCCACCTTTGGAGATGATGTCAGATTTATAGTCCTTCCAGCTTGATCGACCCAAGTTGAAGAGACGTTTTCTCTCTTTGAAACTGGTTGCAATATCTGGATCGGGGTCGATGAAAATATCGCGATGATCGAAAGCGGCGATAAGACGTGTTTGTTTCGACAGCAACATGCCATTGCCAAATACGTCGCCAGACATATCGCCCACGCCAGCAGCGGTGAATGGGACGGATTGTATGTCCCAACTTTTGCCACCGCGATCCATCTCGCGGAAATGGCGTTTCACGGCTTCCCAGGCGCCACGTGCTGTGATGCCCATTTTTTTGTGGTCGTAGCCTGCAGAGCCGCCAGAAGCGAAAGCATCATCTAACCAGAAATCATAATCTTGGCTGATGGCATTTGCGGTGTCCGAGAATGTTGATGTGCCTTTGTCTGCGGCGACCACGAAATAAGGGTCATCGCCATCATGACGTACGATTTGTTGAGGCGGCACAACTTTGCCGTCGATTAGATTGTCGGTCAGCGAAAGGAGTGAGGATATGAATGTCTTGTATGCTCCACGTCCTTCTTCAAACCATGCATTTCGATCTGCTGATGCGTCGGGAAGTTGCTTTGGTACGAAGCCTCCCTTTGAACCGACGGGCACAATAACTGCGTTTTTCACCTGTTGTGCTTTCACGAGCCCCAAAACCTCGGTGCGGTAGTCTTGTGCGCGATCAGACCAACGCAAACCGCCACGGGCAACAGGTCCAAAGCGCAAGTGCAGGCCTTCCACACGTGGGGAAGATACAAATATCTCACGGTAGGGCACAGGTTGGGGCATGATTGCGACAGCAGATGGATCAACCTTGAATGCCAAAACGGGTGTTGGCGTATTTTCTGTTCCGTCTGTTGTGAGTATGTCTGAATAGAAATTGGTCCGCAGGGTTGCGTCCATTACATTGAGAAAATTGCGAACAATTCGGTCATCGTCGCTGGAACTTATGTTCTCGATTGCCGCACTGATATCGGCGCGTTTAGATTCCATTTTTCTGTCACGACCTTTGACGTCGGGGTCAAATCGCAGTGCAAAGTAAGCGGCCAGATCACGTGTGATTTCTGGATAGTTGGCGAGAGTTCGAGCCATACTGTGCACCGTGAAACGGGACCTGATTTGGCGAAGATATCTGGCAATGGCTCGGAAAACAGATGTGGTTTTCCAGTTCAGACCAGACGTTAAAATTAGCGCGTTGAAATTGTCGTTGTCCGCGTGACCGTTCCAAATGGCGGATATGGCCTCTTTTAAGGGATCTTCCAGTTCCTCTCGGTTGATCGATGTTTTGGAACTGTTGCGCAGCAACATATCATGGACAAAAACAAGCTTCCCGTCTTCGCGGTCAATTTCAAACGTGGTTTCTTCGATGACCTGAAACCCTAGATTCTCTAGCAGGGGAACGCGACGGGACAGAGGAATTGAAGAGCCGAGATGAAACAGCTTCAGGCCGATATAGCCTTCATCTTCGTTTTCGGCCTGATGGAAATCGAGAGCAATTGAAGAGTCGTCTTTTAGGGCTTCCAAGAGTATTGCATCCGAAAGTGCATCCTTCGGTGACACTTGCTGTTGGTATGCGATTGGAAAATTGTGTTGAGGTGAGGCGTCTCCTCCATACTCTATTAGTTGATCGGTCCACGTTTGAACCATGTCGATGACGTCATTTTCCAATTGTTCTCGTGTAATCTGCGGAGTTTTGCCGCCGGAACGTCCGATGATGAAATGTACTCTGGCAAGGCCGTTTTCTAAGAACGCTGGGTAGAATGCGGACAGGTACCCATCATATGTCTGTTCCAAATACTGGCCCACTTTTTTGCGCACGTCCGAATCGTAACGATCACGCGGAACGAACATCAGAACCGATACAAACCGATCAAATTTGTCAGGACGTGGCAGAACGCGCACTCGTGGGCGTTCGTCAAGCTTGATGGCAACATCAGCAAATTCCGACAGCAAGTTTTGATCGAGTTGGAACATCTCATCGCGCGGCCAAGTTTCCATCACGTTGACGAGAGATTTTCCCGTATGGCTTTTGCGATCAATATCGAAATTTTCCAGCACTGCGCTCACTTTGTGGCGCAACACGGGAATGGTCATCACTGATTTTGTGTAGGCGGTTGATGTAAACAATCCAACAACGCGCAGTTCGCCAGCAAGTTTTCCATCCTTGGAATAACGTTTGATGCCGATGTAATCGAGATGAACGCGTCGATGAACCCGCGAACGTGTGTTGGCTTTTGTTATGATCAATGGATCAGGGCGAAACAGAAAGTCGCGAATTTCAGGTGTCAACACCATGGGCTTTCCACCACGGGTCATAACGGCCAAATCATCATCACGCAAAATGCCGAGTGCTGAGTTTTTGACGGGTTTCAGTTGGCCAGTTTTCCGACTTCCTTCGAACGTGTATTCACGCAGCCCCAATAGAGTGAAATTGTTGTTAGACAACCACTCTAGAAACTGAATTGTTTCTGCCAATTCTTCAGCAGGAACGGGTGGTGGATTGGTGCGAAATTCTGCAACCTTTTCGCCAATTCTGGCCAACATGTTTTGCCAGTCGTCGGTGACAAGCCGGACTTGATTGAGAACTTCTTTCAAACCGTTTTTGATGTCAGCACGCTGTGCCGTTGATGTTTCGGTTAAGACAACGAGCATGAGCGAAGTGCGACCGCGCTTTTCATTTTCCAACATTGGATGAGCAACGAATAAAATGCTCTGGCGATGTCGGTTCAGTTCTGACAGCACGGAATCAACAATAAACGGTCTGTTGCCCATCGTGAGGGTGACAAGGGTTTTGTCGTCACCCAGTGGTTCTACCTTCAGCGTTCGGCCCGTCTTTGCGCTGAATGCTTTGTGACCAGAAATCGTGATCTCGGCCAAACACTCTGGTGTCAAAGCCTTCAAGTCTTCAAGCGCGACATTGGCCAGTATGTCTGGGGCGATTTTTGCGGCTGCGCCATTTTTCTTCGGAATGGCCTTCACAACAGAATTGATAAGGGTTTTTACAGCTTTCCCGGAGGGCATTGGCATTGTGTTGTGTCCTGTTTCGATGCTTTGCTTGCGGAGAGCAAGAATCACACGGAAGCAAGGCTATGAGCAAAGATCAAGAAAAAGCGCCGATTGCACTCGAATTTGATGCGGAAACTCCCATTTCCGAGAAAACGCAGGCTTATTTTGACCTCTGTCAGGAAAAATTGGGGCTCGTTCCGAACGTATTGCAAGCTTACGCTTTCAATGAAAACAAACTTCGCGCTTTTACGGATATGTACAATGATCTGATGCTAGGAGACTCAACGCTCACCAAATTGGAGCGCGAAATGATCGCGGTGGTGGTTTCGTCGGTGAACAAGTGTTTCTACTGTTTAACAGCTCATGGGGCAGCTGTGCGTCAATTGTCGGGCGATCCGAAGCTCGGTGAAATGATGGTGATGAACTATCGCGTTGCGCCGATTTCAGATCAACAAATGGCGATGTTGGATTTTGCCGACAAGCTGACGCGGCAGCCGGACCTGATCATCGAAAGCGACCGTCAAGCGTTGCGGAATGCCGGATGGAGCGACCGTGACATTTGGGACATTGCCAATGTGGCGGGGTTTTTCAATATGACGAACCGTGTGGCGAGCGCGACCGATATGCATCCTAATGATGAATATCATGGGACCCATAGATAATATGATCGTCATTTTGGGGCTGCGAAGCGCAATTTCGAACCAAGAGCTGAGCGTCCAAAAGGTAACATCCAAAGACAATTACATTTTTTGATTCTGGGTTCTGGATATTTGTTTGGCAAATTCCTGAGTGACGAGTGTGGTGAAAAACTTAAGCTGATTTCGCGATTTTGACTGCGCGGTTTTCTACTAAATCATCTGCGGTGCCGATCCATAGATCAAGAAAGTTGTCCAGAAACGCACTGACAGGCGGGTCATAAAGCATACGGCCA
>CALHHQ010000260.1 GCA_938030645.1 uncultured Rhizobiaceae group bacterium | reverse complement strand
AAGAATAGCAGACAAAACAGTGATGTCTGTTGAAGATATCGTTATCGGAAGATCAAGGCCGTAATTTGTGCGAAGCCAATTGGAAACCAAAGGTGTTGCGATTGTTACAAATAATACCCCCAACACAATGCCCACCAATGTAACCAGCATAGATTCGGCCACCAACAATGCAGAAATGACCAGCGGCTTCGCGCCCATAGAACGCAGAATAGCAATCTCACGTCGGCGTTGTTCTAAAGTCGCGAGAATTGTAGCAACCAAACCCACTATGGCAGTAAGAACCACCATAAACGCAATCGCAGATAAAGCTCGTTCAGCGGTCCCTATAACAGTCCATAACTCTTGCAACGCCACGCCTGGAAGCACAGCAAGCAGTGGTTCCTGCTTGTAGTCATTGATCGCACGAGCTGTGCGGAAAACCGACAACTTACTATTCATCCCAACCAATACGGCGGTGACTGCATCTGTTTCCAACTCACCTGCAGTTGCACGCTCACGCAAAACATCTGCAGGTGTTGTCTTGTTCGCGCGAGCGCCCGTCGACCAATCCACATGGATAGCGGTAATTGCCTCCAAGGAAACATGGAGCGAGCGATCAACAGGTGTTCCCGTTGGAGCCAAAATGCCAGACACCGTGAAAGGCAGATCGTCATGGCGCACCAAGCCAGCGCGACCCAAACCATGGGCAATAACAACACGGTCACCGAGTTCATAACCAAGGTTTTGAGCAACTTCAGCGCCCAAGACCACGTTGAACAAATCCCCAAACCCTACCCCTTGGTCAAATACAAGCTTACGGTCGCGACCATATCGATACCGTTCGAAATAGGACGTGTTTGTTCCGACCACACGATAACCACGGTGAGCATCTCCCAAACTCAGTGGAACTGTCCAGGCAACATCCGGCAGTTTTTCAATATCACGCACGGACTTCATGGTGATGTTGTTTGTGGCGTTACCGATGCGAAATACAGAATATAGCATCAGTTGCACGGATCCCGAGCGCGCGCCCACAATCAAATCAGTTCCCGAGACCGTCGATGAAAAACTCTGCCATGCACCAATGCGCAGCCGTTCCACGGAAAGGTAGAGCACCGACGACACCGCAACTGCCAGCACAACGAACAGCACCGCCAATCGACGCGACCATAGCGAGGCAAACACCAATCGCGACAACAATTGCCAACGGCTCATTGGCTTGCTCCAAAGCTAATTTTCGCAACATCGCGAAGATCAACGGCTCGCTCGAACCTCTCGCCAATGACAGGATCGTGACTGACCATCAACAGCGTAGAACCCGCCTCTTTCACGCATGCAAACAACACATCGAGAAATGCATCGCGAGTTTCAACGTCCAACGCACTGGTCGGTTCATCGGCGACGACAAGCGCAGGTTGACCGAGCAACGCCCGAGCAATGGCAACCCGCTGTTGCTGTCCAACAGACAAATTGCGTGCTGATGCTGCATGCAAAGATGATGGAACTCCCAAACGACCCAACAAGTCGCGTGCTGCACTCAAACTATCTCTCGAACCGCCGTTTCGACCGAAGGCCAAAGGCATGAGAACATTGGAAAGCGTGTCCAAATAGGGAAGCAAATTAAACTGCTGGTGAATGATTCCGATCGAATCTGCGCGAACCGCATCACGTTTTGAAGCGCGCTTCGGCATGGCGCGCCCAGCGATCGAAATAATGCCCGAATGCGCTTCCAGCAGCCCAGTCGCCAACGACAAAAATGTGGTCTTTCCAGACCCGGAAGGACCGCGCAGAAACACTCGTTCGCCAGACGACAATTCGAACTGCGGAATGTCTAGCGCAAACCCAGTATTTGGATAAGCGAACGAAACATCTTTCATAGCGAGAGTTTGCACCGAATTCTGGTCAAACTCACTGCCCGGCGACACACTCATGTCATGCGAATTCCAAATGATCTAGCTGGTAGGCACAAAAGTAACCGTAGGCGCATCGGGTTCCAACTCTGCAGCACCTTGGCCACTAGGGGCGATATAATTCACGTCAATTTCTTCTATCGCCGGATAGAGCTCAAACAAATTCGTTTTCATATTCTTTAATTCAGCCATGTTGGTGCAGGTGAATGCGTAGGACGCTTCAAACTCATTGTGCTTGCCCTCTTGGTGAAGTTCCGATTTCGCTGAATTGACGGTGCAACCAGCTTTCGGAGGCAAAACAAACAAGGCAATGGGGTCGGCCAGTTGTTTTTCAGCAGCTGCCACTGCGGCCTTTTGTTTGTCAGTTTTCGCTGCATGTTCAAAACCAACCACACTCTCGCCAGGAGCTTCCAGCGAGATGTTCATCTTATTTTTCTCAATCGCAATTTCCAGCTTCACATGACCGTGCTCATGGCTGTGCAATTCGCGAGTACCCTCTGCATGAAGCTGACCTGCGCTCAATGTGCATGCGGCAATGAATGTGATGGATGAGGTGAGTAATTGGCGCATAGGAACAATTCCAGCTAGAGGTTCAAGTTGAGATTTTGCACTATTTCGATATCTGCAAAACATTACCCGCAATCTGGTTCTTAGTATGAACAGTGGCACAATATCTTGCAATGTCACTCCGTGACCAAACTCCAGTTTAAAGTGTTTTGACCAAACAAGAGTAATTGCTTTCGTAACCGTGTTTTCAAAACACTATTCTGGGTCTCTTTACCCTTGCGCTAACATGGTCTTTCGTCTAAATCAGCGCCACCACGTCGACACCCCTGGAGGGAACGTGGGCCAAAGCTTTCTAACAGTTTTGATCGTTGCAACGGCTGGTCCGTTTTATGCGTTTGGAATGAAGGCATTGGGTTTGAACACTGACACCAGTTTTCAAACAACCTCTACAACCGCTTAGGAGCATATTATGAGCAACGAAAACAAGCTCGACGCCCAAGCGCGTGACCGTGTAGGCAAGGGGGCCGCACGTGAGCTGCGCAGAAATAACATGGTGCCAGCCGTAATTTACGGCGACAAGAAATCCCCCCTCGCAATCGCTTTGCCTTCGAAAGAAATCACACTGAAGATCCACGCTGGTGGCTTCATGACGACAATTCTTTCCATCAATGTCGACGGCACGGAACACAGCGTTCTTCCAAAAGACTACCAGATGCACCCAGTGAGTGACCGCATTACACATGTGGACCTGTTGCGCGTATCTGCCAAAACGGAAGTGACTGTCGAAGTTCCTGTACACTTCGAAAACGAAGAAAACTGCCCAGGCCTAAAAGCTGGTGGCGTGTTGAACGTTGTTCGTCATACTGTTGAAGTGAATTGCCCTGCGAATTCAATTCCAGAAGCATTTGCTGTTGATCTTTCAGAAGCTGAATTGGGTGACTCACTCAATATTTCTGACGTAACATTGCCGGACAGTGTGGTTCCAACCATTACGGACCGCGACTTCACTCTCGCCACAATCGCAACCCCTGCTGGTCTGCGTTCTGACGGAACAGAGGAAGAAGACGATACAGCAGCACCAGAAGCTCCAGAGACAGAAGTCACTGGCCAGAAAGCTGAAGGCGCAGACGAAGAATAGGCGACACAATGAATTAAAGTGGCTTACAGTAAGTCGTAAGCCACTTCATTCAGCCGAAGACGGGACAACCCCATGCTTCTCATCGCTGGACTGGGAAATCCCGGTCAAAAGTATCAAAATCACCGACACAATGTCGGCTTCATGGCGGTGGACGAAATCCATCGCCATGAATCGTTCTCTCCCTGGAAAAGTAAATTTCAAGCCATGTGCGCCGAAGGCACCATTGGCGGTGAGAAAACACTCCTGATCAAACCAAACACATTTATGAATGAATCTGGCCGTGCTGTTGGCGAAGCCTTGCGCTTTTACAAGACGCCATTGGAAGATGTTGTCGTTCTATATGACGAACTGGACCTTGCCCCTGGTAAAGTTCGTATCAAAACCGGTGGTGGTTCAGGCGGGCACAACGGCATTCGTTCGTTGGACACCCATATTGGCAAAGACTACCGCCGTATGCGCATCGGCATTGGTCATCCGGGTCACAAAGACAAAGTAACCGGCCATGTGCTGGGTGATTTCGCAAAAGCAGATCGCATTTGGCTTGATCCTCTATTGGATGAAATTGCCCGCAATGCAGACCTTTTAGCCAAGAATGATGATGCCGGTTTCATGAACAGACTGGCGCTGCGCACGCAATCCAACGAACCACCGGGTGCCAAGGGGCAATCCTCTGCCAAAAAGACAGGCAAAAGCCACATCAAACAAGCGCGCAACAATGGACCCAAAGGCGCTGTTCCAAAGAGTGGACCTATGGCGGATATGTTGAAGAAACTCTTTGGTGGAAACGAAGACTAAACAAGCGTAAGTGCTACCGAGATACTCAAGAATTCAGGAACGATCATGGGCTTTAAATGCGGAATTGTCGGACTTCCAAATGTTGGAAAATCCACTTTGTTCAACGCGCTCACACGCACAGCATCTGCGCAAGCGGCAAACTATCCGTTCTGCACCATTGAACCCAACACTGGCGAAGTGGCCGTGCCAGACGAACGTCTGAACAAGATTGCTGAGATCGCCACATCAAAGGAAATCATACCCACTCGAATTTCGTTCGTGGACATTGCCGGTCTTGTGCGTGGCGCTTCTAAAGGTGAAGGCTTGGGCAATCAATTTCTGGCCAACATTCGCGAAGTCGATGCCACTGTTCATGTGTTGCGATGTTTTGAAGACGACGACATCACGCATGTGGAAGGCACAATTGATCCCATTGCTGATGCAGAAACAATCGAAACCGAACTCATGCTGGCTGATCTCGACAGTCTTGAGCGTCGCGCCGAGCAAACACGCAAACGTGCTGGTGCAAAAGACAAAGAAAGCCTGGCAGTTCTTCCAATGATGGAAGCATCGATTGCCTTGTTACAAGAGGGTAAGCCAGTACGTCACCTTTTGGATGGCATAGACCCTGATGACCTCAAAATTCTCAACGGCTTACAGCTGCTGACATCAAAACCTGTTCTCTACGTTTGCAACGTTGCAGAAGCAGACGCCGCAACAGGCAACGACAAAAGCGAAGCGGTCGCTAAAATGGCCGCTGAACAAGGAGCCGGTACAGTCGTTATTTCAGCCGCCATTGAAGAAGAAATCGCGCAACTACCAGACGAAGAGCAAGGCGATTTCTTGGAAATGAACGGCTTGGAAGAATCCGGCCTCAACCGCTTGATCGCTGCAGGTTATGAGCTGTTAAACCTGATCACATATTTCACAGCTGGCCCCAAAGAAACGCGCGCTTGGACCATTTCGGTTGGCACCAAAGCACCGGGTGCCGCAGGCGTTATTCACACAGATTTTGAACGCGGATTCATTCGCGCTCAAACCATTGCCTATGACGACTACGTTACATTGGGCGGTGAAGTGAAAGCCAAAGAAGC
>CALHHQ010000259.1 GCA_938030645.1 uncultured Rhizobiaceae group bacterium | reverse complement strand
GAGCTTTGGTATGTCCCTGAAGGAGAAAAAGCAGTTTCAGTTGGTCTCGTTGGAGAAGGTGGAATTGATCTGAAAGATATCACGGCTCAAAATGGTGATCTGTTGGCAATCTCTTTGGAGCCACAAGGCGGTTCACCAACAGGTACAGCAACAGGCCCTGTTATCTACACTGGTAAACTGGTTGAGAATATCGACGCCACACCTGCAGCGCTCGAGGCCAACTAAAAATTTGCTAAAATAAGACAACAAAAAAGCCCGCCCTGTTTTAACAACAAGACGGGCTCTATTGTTTTGGCGCAAGCGCTTATTTTGGAAGCAAGACGCTGTCGATCACATGGATCGTGCCGTTTGATGTTTTCACATCTGTTGCAATCACATTGCTCACGCCGCCTGATTCATCAAAAATGTAGACCGCGCCGCTTTTGCTGACGCGAGCCGTAACCACATCACCGCTTACGGTTACAACGTTTTTGTAGCCGTGGCCTTTCTTGATCAAGCCAACAAGCGTTGCTGCATCAACATTGCCTGCAACCACATGGGCAGTCAGGATTTTTTGCAAAGTCGCTTTGTTTTCAGGCTTCAGCAGGGTCTCGACTGTGCCACCTGGCAGTTTTGCAAATGCTGCGTTTGTTGGTGCGAAGACTGTGAATGGACCGTCCCCTGAAAGCGTGTCAACGAGGCCAGCTGCTTTTACGGCCGCAACCAATGTTGCGAAGTCGTTATTTCCGACAGCTGTTTCGACGATGTTCTTAGAATGACCATCCGCCATTGCTGGGATTGCTGAAGTTGCGACTGCAAGCGCTGCTGCACCTGCAAAGAGAATTGATTTAATGCGGGTCATGATGACCTCCCGTTTTATTATTTACCTTTCTTTAACGTTTGGGATTTGCATTAGGTTTCGAATGAGTTTGCAATTAGTTTTGACAAGTTGTCGCATACAGAATCTCGACCACACGAAACCTCGGCGACAGGCTCTTCGAAGTTATCTTAATTCTTGTGGCGCAGCTTCGCTTAGAAGGTCTTCATCCCCACCGCGTTTGCCTTCCGCTTCAAGTTTCTTTTCAAGGTCACGATCAGGGGAGACATCCATTTCCGTTTCTATGACCTTCTTGGCTCGAACAGCTTTTGGTTTGGTGGCAGGTTTTGCTTTGGACTTTGCTGTGAGAACTTTTGGCTTCCCATCTTCTAAGCGCAATCGATAAGTCGGATCGGGCAAACCAATGTCTGCAGCTTCAAACGCGAGCTTCACTTTTCGGATCGCCTCAGCGCGGGCCTTGGCAAGACTTGTGTCATTTTGATTAACCCATCCTCCGAACCACAAAATCATACTGGAATCGCCAACTTTGTTGACCCAACCGTCTGGTGCGGGGTCCTTTAAAACGAAACTCAATTCTTGGATCACATCGAGCCCGATCTTCACGGCACGTTGCAGATCTTCTGTTTCCACACCCAGTTCAAAGCTGAAACGCCGCTCGGGGTTGAGCGAATAGTTTATGATGGTGCCCTTGAATACTGTGGCATTTGGAATGCGCACATGGTTGCCATCAAATGTCAGTAGGATTGTTGCCCTCGAAGTCAGCGCAAGCACATAGCCCTCATGCCCATCAATCTTCACCACGTCACGAGGACGGAAGGGTTGGCGAAAGCTCAACAGAATTGAAGCGATGTAATTCTCCACGGTGTCGCGCACCGCAAAACCAATGGCCAAACCAAATATACCAGCAGCACCCAAAATAGTGCTCAGCAGCGCCGTTGCGCCCATCACATCCAACGCCAATACGATGCCGAGAATAATAAATGCCAACCGCACCACCTGTCGCAACAGGTTTGCAATAAATGGGTTTGGTGCGATTGCATCCCATGGATTTTTCAACTTCGCGATCAGTGAGCCAATGAACGCTATGATGAAAAAAAGGATCACACCAACAATGATGATAGGAATGTAGGTGAGGAACTGCGCAATGCGCTCTTGAAAACGTTCCAATGCAGGGGTGAGCCGCTTTTCGACAGATGTCTCAACATCAATTTGGTTGTTGACCGCAACAGCGCCTTCAATCTTCGTGGCGAGTTCTTCGGCACGAGCCACCTGTTGCAGATCGAGAACGCGGCCTTTGAGCGTGACGACACCGCCTTTCACCGTAATGAACACGTTGTTGAAGTCGCCTATTTCCGCAAAAAGATTGCGAACTTTCTTTTGGATTTCCTGGTCTTGATCCGTCGCTTCGGACACCTTTTGCGCGAAGGCTGCATTGGGCGCGTAAACTGAGATGGATATCAGCGGAAGCAACAGGAAGAAAAGTCTGAGAAAATGCATTTTGAGGACCTTACGCGAATCAAGACTGACTCATTTGTCAGCCTCAACCCAGTTAGGTCAAATTCAGCCCATTATTGCGCGTGTGATCCAGGCTCCACCCAGTGCCGATACGCCGGTTAGAACTGTGCCCCAGGCAAGATCCACAAACCCCACTGTTGGCGTGTAACCCTTCAATGTCGCAAGGTTCGTGAAATCGTATGTGCCGTAGCACAAGAAGCCGAGAAACGCCCCATAAAGCAAAGCGGTGCTCAAGTTGCCGCTTTCCAGCGCAGGTTTTACAGCAAAGAATACCAAGCCGGCGCCATAGATCAGATAAAATCCGGCCGCATAGCCCACTTTAAAGTCTTTTAACAACAGATCGCCGATCTGGTTTTGATAAAATGTTGTGGCCACACGTGAGAGCCATACGAAATCGATGGCAAAGAAAACGATCATGGTGGCAAAATAGGCAACGATGTAGCGGGTCATATGATGGTCCTGAAAATTATATCCGAAGCAGCAACGTGTAAAATCTGCGATTGGTTGCATCATAGGCGGCATTTAGATGCGAGGGATAGTGTCATGACACCTGAGGTAAAAATAGTCGCAGGGCACCGCGTGTTGTATGTCATGGCGACATTGGCTGAATATCACGCTGCACTAAAAGCGCGGTTCAAACCGCTAATTTGTCAGGTCGGGCCGGTGGAGTCTGCACTGCATATGACCCAATATTTGGCATCAAATGAAAAGCCTGATCTCGTTGTTTCCCTTGGCAGCGCTGGGTCTGCTGTTTTGGAACAAGCGAAAGTCTATCAGGTGAGCAGCGTGTCTTACCGTGATATGGATGCATCGCCATTCGGGTTTGAAAAAGGCACGACGCCGTTTTTGGATTTGCCTGCAGAAGTGGAGTTGCAACACACCGTTCCCGGCATTGAACCTGCAACTTTGAGCACGGGTGCCAATGTTGTGTCTGGCAAAGCTTATCAATCTGTCGCAGCAGACATGGTGGACATGGAGACTTGGGCCATCATGCGCGCTTGCATGGTTCACGATGTTCCCATGATTGGACTGCGCGGCATTTCAGATGGTGCCGACCCCGTTTCGAAATACAGCGACTGGACGAAATATCTGGAAGTGATCGACCAACGTTTGGGGGAAGCGGCGGATATTTTGGAAGCTGCGATCAGCAACAAAGAAATTATTCTTTAGTTTTGCATGGCAAGGTCTTTTTCTATCACGTGTTGCCCGATGAAGAATGACACGTGCATTTATGATTTTTTGATTGCGTTTTCATCTTAATTGTCGTGACACTTTACACCATCGAGATTGGCATCTTGAGGAGCAACCATGCCGCTTTCCATGAACCGAGAAGTCTTTATCACTTGTGCTGTCACTGGCTCTGGTGGAACTCAAGACAAGAGTCCTCATGTACCTCGCTCACCTGAGCAAATCGCCAACAGTGCAATCGACGCAGCCAAAGCTGGCGCAGCCGTTGTTCATTGTCATGTGCGTGATCCTGAAACTGGCGTTCCAAGTCGCAGGCTCGATCTTTACCGCGAAGTGACAGACCGAATTCGAGATGCGGACGTAGATGTGGTGCTCAACCTTACCGCAGGTATGGGCGGAGATATGGTGTTTGGCACAACAGAAGCACCATTGCCGTTGAAAGTTGCTGGAACCGATATGGCAGGAGCCGCCGAGCGTGTGGCGCACGTGGCCGAATGCTTGCCGGAAATTTGCACACTGGATTGTGGCACCATGAATTTCGCTGAAGCAGACTACGTTATGACCAACACGCCTGGCATGTTGCGCGCTATGGGGCAGATGATGACTGATTTGGGTGTGAAGCCAGAAATCGAAGCCTTCGACACAGGCCACCTTTGGTTCGCCAAGGAGTTGGTGAAAGAGGGAGTGCTAAAAGAAGATGCGCTGGTTCAACTCTGCATGGGTGTGCCGTGGGGCGCACCAAACGACCTCAACACATTCATGGCCATGGTCAACAACGTGCCAGACACATGGAACTGGAGCGCCTTCAGCTTAGGACGAGATCAAATGGCGTATGTGGCAGCATCCGTTCTGGCAGGCGGCAATGTGCGCGTAGGGTTGGAAGACAATCTCATGCTGGAACGCGGCGTCTTGGCGACCAACGCGCAATTGGTTGAGAAATCAGTGACAATTATCGAAAACCTCGGTGCGAAGGTGATTGGTCCAGAACAAGTGCGTGAACGCCTCGGCTTGGTAAAACGGCCGTCAGTGGTCGGATGAAATTACGTTGAGAAGAAGCCTGCTTAAATTTGTACACTGGTTGATGGTGCCGCTGTTTGTTTGGTTCCTAATTGTTGGGCCGCCCCAGGCTCATGCATTGGGTTCGTGGGGTTTTTGGGTTCATTCAAATCTTGCACTGGTGTTCGTAGTCTTGTGTCTGCTGTGGACTGGCGACTTCCTATTTCGTGGAATGGCAACAACACGAACTCCAAAACTACCGCCATGGGCAAAGCGCGTTCATTGGTGGATGCACAGATCCATCGTTTGGGGACTGTTCCTCGTTGCCTTGGGCGGTTTCCTTTTGGGTTTAACATCGTCCACCTTACTTAAAGCAGGTCTGTTTTTACCCATTGCACCTCCAATGGACTTGCCTACGGCCAACGACTGGATTGGGGCAGTTCACATTTTACAATTCTACGCACTAGGCGGATTGATTGTATTTCACGCGGTTTTTCATTTTTGGCGCCACTATTTTCTGCGCGACAACGCATTGCGGATTATGGTGCCAAAGGTGCTTCACAGAGTTCTTTAGGGATGAGATCGTTTTAATGAGCATGAAACAAACAGCCGCAATTGGTGGCGGTGTCATTGGTGGAGCCTGGGCGGCACGTTTTGTGTTGAATGGGTTGGATTGCAAAATCTTCGACCCGCACCCGGAAGCTGAACGCATTGTCGGCGAGGTGATGGCAAATGCAGAACGGGCATTTGAAATGCTCACTAACGCGCCGAAGCCCAAGCGTGGAACGTTGACCTTCGTCGACAGCATTGAGGAGGCGGTTGAACATGCCGACCTCATTCAGGAATCTGTACCCGAGCGTCTTGAGTTAAAGCAGAAAGTTCATATGCAAATTGATGCGGCGGCTCCTGAAACAGCGCTCATCGGATCTTCAACCTCAGGCCTTTTGCCAACGGATATTCAGGTCAAAATGATGAACCCTGAACGCTTGTTCGTGGCACATCCTTACAACCCCGTTTATTTGCTTCCGTTGGTGGAAATTGTCGGCGGTGCCCAAACGAGCGAAGAGACGATTTCGCGGGCCCATGTGGCGTATGAACAAATCGGTATGAAGCCGATCACCATCCGCAAAGAGATCGATGCCTTTGTGGGTGACCGTCTGTTGGAAGCAGTTTGGCGCGAAGCGCTTTGGTTGATCAAAGACGATGTCTGCACCACTCAAGAGCTTGACGACATTATGCGCTATTCATTCGGCATGCGCTGGGCGCAAATGGGCCTGTTCGAGACATACCGCATAGCGGGTGGGGAAGCGGGCATGCGCCATTTTATCGAACAATTTGGTCCCACTATGAGCTTGCCATGGACGAAGTTGATGAACGTTCCTGAACTGGACGATGCATTAATTGACAAAATTGCAGATCAATCCGACGCCCAATCTGGCATGCACTCCATCCGCGAATTGGAACAGATCCGCGATGAAAACCTCGTGGGCATCATGCACGTTCTGGCAAAGGGTCATAATGGCAAAGGTTGGGGCTCAGGCAAACTGCTCAAAGAATATGAGGAGCGCTTAAAATCCCAAGTGGCAAATGACGCATGAATTTTTCCCTCTCCGAAGAACAAAACCTCATTATCGAAACCACCCGTGCGTTTGTTGAAAACGAACTCTATCCTCATGAAGAAGAGATCGAACGCAGCGGCGTGCTCGATATGGACCTCGTCAAAGATCTTCAAAAAAAGGCTATCGATGCTGGCCTATATGCTGCCAATATTCCTGAAGAATTTGGTGGCGCGGGCCTCGATACATTGACTTGGTTGCTTTACGAAAAGGAACTCGGGCGAGCGAACTATGCGTTGCATTGGACATGCGTTGCACGTCCTTCCAACATTTTGTGTGCAGGTACACCAGACCAACGCAAACGGTACCTAGAGCCTTGTTTGAAAGGTGAGACTTGGGATTGTCTTGCTATGACGGAACCCGGGGCAGGGTCTGATCTGCG
>CALHHQ010000258.1 GCA_938030645.1 uncultured Rhizobiaceae group bacterium | reverse complement strand
ACGGTCAAAAACACTGCTGTAACGGCAGCGAATGCAACATGGGGTAGGGTCCATGTGAGGCCCATAATATACATGCCCAGCATAAACCCTTGGCTGAGCGAAGCGAGTAAGGAGCCTGCAAAGAAGGCGTTGTTCCATATGGGCTTTTGGGTAAGAGGTGCCTTGGCGCGCATCTCAAAAGAAACGCCGCGCAGAATAAGACCCAGCAACATAATGAAAACTGGCAAGTAAAGCGCGGTCAGGATGACACCATGGGCGGGTGGAAAGGCCACGAGCAACAGGCCAATGGCCAACACCAGCCAGGTTTCATTTGCATCCCAAAATGGTCCTATGGACGCGACGAGCCTGTCTTTTTCAGAATCGTCAGCCAGCGGCATAAGCAGGCCAACACCAAGGTCGAACCCGTCCAACACCACATAAATCAAGATCGACAAACCCATGAGAGCGGCGAAGGTCCATGGCAACCAGACAGCAGGGTCTCCAAACGTTTCCATATCTATTCTCCCGGTTGCATGGCGAAGACTTCAGCCTCACCGCTGCGCGGATAATTGCGAATTGAATAAGGTTCGCCGCGCGTGGCTTTTCGCGCCAAATAGGTGATCACATAGATGTAAGCCAAGATGAGAATTCCGTAGATCGCGAGATAGCCAATCAGCGTGCTCAGCACCATTGCAGGCGCAACGTCACTTACGGCGTCTTTCGTCGCCAATACACCTTGCACCAACCATGGTTGGCGGCCGATCTCTGTTGTGTACCAACCAGCCAAGGTGGCGATCCAACCGCTAAAACTCATGGCACAGAATGCGTAAAGCGACAGTTTCGGCATGATTCCTGCACCGTATTTTCGCAGCAACAGCAATCCACCCCAAGACAAAGCAAGCATGGCCATACCCGTGCCGATCATAATTCGGAAACTGAAAAACACAGGCGCAACGCGTGGGTGGAGGACTTCACCATCTGCGGACACAAAATCATTCAGTCCCGGCACAACACCGTCCGCACTATGTTTCAAGATGAGTGATGCGCCGTTTGGAATGGAGACTTCAAACGTGTTGCTCCGCGTTTCCTGGTCAGGGATGGCAAACAACACCAAAGGAACGTTTGGGCGCGTCTCCCAATTGCCTTCCATCGCGGCGACCTTAGCAGGTTGATGTTCCAGCGTATTCAGCCCGTGTAAGTCTCCTGCAAGAACCTGCAAAGGGATTAAGCCAGCGCCAGCAATGATGCCCACCCGCAGGGCAGATTTTACCGCTTCGCTTTTGTCACCCCACAACATGCGCAGCGCAGAAATACCAGCAATGAGAAACGCCACGGTCAACGCTGAAGCTAAAATCATATGCACAAAGCGATAGGGCATGGACGGATTGAATATGATGTCGAACCAATCTGTGGCAAACACCACGCCGTCTCGCAATTCATATCCCTGCGGTGTGTGCATCCACGAATTCAACACGATAATCCAGAACGTAGACATCGTGGTTCCAAACGCCACCAAAAATGTCGCCAACGTGTGTACCCATGGTTTCACCCGTGAAGCCCCAAACAACATAATTCCTAGAAACACGGCTTCCAAAAAGAATGCGGTCAATACTTCGTAAGCCAGCAACGGTCCAGCAACATTACCCACGGTTTCCATGAAACCTGGCCAGTTTGTGCCAAACTGAAATGACATCGTAATGCCAGACACAACACCCATCGCGAATGAAAGGGCAAACACCTTCACCCAGAACATATACGCTTCCATCCATTTGGGATCTTGGGTAGCGCTGAAACGAAGTTTGAAGAAAAGGAGCACCCACCCCAAAGCAATCGTGATGGTGGGGAACAAGATGTGGAACGAAATATTGGCCCCAAATTGTATGCGTGAGAGAAGAAGTGTGTCCACAGTCAGCTCCGTTGTCTGTCGGGAGTGCCACCTTTATACTCGCTATATAGGTTGCAAATATATCAGCACATCGTCATGCGACAAAATGCATGTTTTGCAATGCTCTGTTGTTCTGGTTCGACAGATCGAGAAATTTCGTAGTCGGCGTGTCTACGATGCAAACATGCAACACTTGTGAGCACTTCTGCTCTGGTTTTACGTTCTGAAACCCATTAAAAGCAGTTTCGAGTCAGGGGGTCATTTTGATGCCTCAATTGGTGACGATGGGTGTTTTGACTTATCGACTGCCGAACAAACATAAGCGTCCACAGGAAACGACTTTCATGAAAATGATCCGCACTTCTCTTAAATCAGCGATCGCTCTTGGTGTGTTGAGCACCGGTTTCATTGCATCAACTCACACTGCTCATGCTCAAAGCGCCAACGAAGCGCGCAAATGGGTGAAGGTGTGTTCCAAAGTGGGTGAAAGCGACATTTGCAATGTGCAATTCAATATTGTGACGCCAAACAACCAACTGGTCACTGGCGTAAACCTGCTGCAGTCCAAAGGTAAAACAACCCGTCGTATTTTTCAGGTCGCTGTTCCATCAGGCCGCTATATCCCTGAAGGCATAAAAGTGCAGATCGACAAGGGTAAAACCAACACTTTGCCGTATAGCATTTGCTTGCCCGACCGTTGTTTGGCCGAAGTTCAGTTGAGCGAAGGTCTTGTAAAAGCCTTGAAAGGCGGCGGCGAGATTGTGCTGACATCAACCAACTACCGTGCCCAGAAAAACCCTGTAAAGGTAACTTTGAAAGGGTTCACTGCAGCATTTGATGGTCCACCATTGAAACGTGGTGAGGTTGCCGAGCGCAACAAGAAGATCGAAGAAGGTCTTAAGTTGAAGGCAAAAGAGACAGCTGACAAGTTAAAGGCCGCACAAGATGCAGCCAAACAAGGCAGCAACTAAGCTAGGCGACTTGCCTACAATGTAACTCAATTTCAAATAGAAAAGCCGCCAGAACGAAAGTTCGGCGGCTTTTTTATTTTCAGCCAATAAAGTTTAGTGGCTCAAATTGTCCCGCGCCACATATTTTCCGGACCTGTCTCTTTGAAACACTTCATTGATCTGCGGATGACGCAATGGCTGAGAAGTTGTGTCTTTCAACAAATTCTGTTCGGAGACATAGGCGATGTATTCCGTCTCTTCGTTTTCCGCAAAGAGGTGATAGAAAGGTTGGTCTTTTGATGGACGACTTTCTGCCGGTATCGCATCATACCATTCATCGGTGTTATCGAATGTGGGGTCCACATCAAACACAACACCACGGAATGGATATATCCGGTGTTTTACAACTTCGCCAATCTGAAATTTTGCAGTTTTAAACATAGTCTTTGCAGTTTGTTGAGGTCACGGTGGGCACCATGCCCACATATACGCACTGTATCGCATTTTCGTTTGGGTTCTTCAACTCTGCAATGCAATTGCTTGCGCTTGACCGTGTTTCATCTTCAAGTTAGCTCGACACTATTGCGTTTGTCGTATTGCCGGAGGAAACATGTCTGAAATTCTCAGCCAAGCGCTGCCGTTTTTCGGACTCATCCTTTTGGGGTTTGTTGCCGCCAAAGTGAAAAACATCCC
>CALHHQ010000257.1 GCA_938030645.1 uncultured Rhizobiaceae group bacterium | reverse complement strand
TCTTGCTTGTCCCTGCGTTTCAACCCCGCGAGCTAAAACTCAAAGCATCAATGCGACGGCGTTAAGGATGCTGATTAAGGTTACAACTCCAAATTTGTCCACATTGTGCGTTTCTGCACATTCATGTGCCGTTCATTTAGCCTAGTGTTTGATCAGTGCAGACTGGCAAATGACTCGCATTCGCCACGCTGAACGACACAGGAGAGACCAAAATGAAAATTTCAACACTCGCCGCTGCAGCCGTTATTGGTGCTGCATTCACATTCATGGCGCCTGACGCCGAAGCGATGTCTCGCACGGTAACCGCGCCGGTTGATATCACTCAGACGACTGATGTGGAGCAAGTGCATGGCCGTCATTGCCGCATTCGCCGTGGACACCGTTCGCGCTGCCGCACATACAGAAGCCGTCGCCACAGCCATTCACACCGCCATCGTGGTGGACGTCGCCATTATCACAGACACAGCCGTGGCCACCACAGCAGCAGATACCATGGACGTCGTTACTACGGCGGACATCATCGCCCTCGCTTCGGAATCTATCTTGGTTTCTAGGCAAAAAGCTTGAACAAGCCGCACAAAAAAGGGCGGGCCTGATTTCAGGTCCGCCCTTTTGCTTGCCATGCCTATTTTAGCTAGGCAGCCAATGCCGTGAACTGAGGTTTTGGCTGTTCAGCGGGATGAATGCCAACCTGACAATGGGGACAAGTGGTTGTGCGCAACATCGTGTTTTTTGTGTGATCGTCCACATAAGAAGCATTCAGCACATGACGCAAATGATGGCTGAGTTCACGATGGTGATCGACACAGACGGAGCTTGAACACGTGCCAGCCACAAACGGCGCTTTCGGCGCATTGGCGCTGGCTATGCCCAATGGAAGCGCAGCAACAGCCAGCCCGGTTGCGGTGCCTGCCAACATGGTGCGGCGTGTGAATTTAAATTGGTTTGAATGAGACATATTGGTCTCCTTTTCATATGATGCACCCATGCCAATGCCACAGCGGAACTGGCCGTGATGCTGTGTTAAAATGGGTGCTGGCTTCAACATGTGCAAGAAATTTCATCAACAGGCATGCCTTGCTTCTGCCCCAGTCAATCGATATTCTTACGTTAACGTCAATCAAGACGGGCGCGACCGGGGCGATTTTTCCGTTCGCAATGACAACAGCCTGATAGCGGTCAGGCCAACGGAGGAATGGGTATGAAACACGGATTGAAGATGGTTTTTGCAACGGCATTGTTGAGTGCTGGAATGGTGAGCACATCTTTTGCTGCGGAACCAATTGTAGGCACTTGGAAGCGCGACAATGGAACTTTGATCAAATATTCTGGCAAAGGCAGCACGTTTTGCGGCAAAGTCTTGAATGGCAAATACAAAGGTAAGTCCATTGGTTGTATGTCCGGCAAAAAAGGCAAATACCGCGGCAAAGTGAAAGTTTTGGACGAGAACAAAACCTACAAAGGCAAAGCTTCCGTTTCGGGCAACACTTTGAAATTGGCTGGGTGCGTGGCTGGTGGTTTGATTTGCAAAAGCGCAAACCTAAAGCGCCAGTAAACTGGCTTCACATAGGAATTCAGAGAACGCGGGGCCAAATGCTCCGCGTTTTTTTATGCTCCTTCAATGTTCTAACTATCAATTGGGATCGCCGACCATATGCGCCTACATGAACGTCAGATGAACGCCCCCTCCAGCATTGGTTCACATTCGAAATGGCATTGTGTGTGAAATTGGAAGGGGTTTCATATGTTGTTTCGTCGATTTGGAATTGTCACGCTCTCGCTCATGTTGATGGGCATGTTGTTGGCACAGGCAGTGGAAACACATCACCGCGATGATGTTGGCATATCCGTGGAAAGCAGGTTGAAACAATGGGAGCGTTTTGAAGAGAAGCGCCACTGCCAGCAAAATCCCAAATTGTGTATGAAAACGTTTGCGCATCTTCAAGCAGCCTAACGCCGCCTGCGTTGGAAAAAAACATTTAGAATTGAGATTGCGCGTCACAATCATCAGCTTTAAACTGGTGCATGACAAAACATATTACATCTATAGCGCCTGAAGAATTTAATGTTCTTTGCCCAGAGGCGCCCGCCCCCACTCAATTTGCCAATGCAAAAGAAGCTGTAGCAGCTCTTTGCTCACTTTATGATCTCGGCACTCAGTATTTACGAGACCGCTTTGCAGAAGCCTTGAACGGTGAACCTGTCGCGGGAAAATATCGAGCATTTTATCCAGAAATACGGTTTTCAACACGATCACACACGCGTGTGGATTCACGCTTGGCCTTTGGTTACGTGTCTGGTCCCGGAGACTATGCCACGACTGTTACAAGACCGGACCTGTTTGCATATTATCTTGAGACCCAAATTTCACTCATATTGGAAAATCACAACGTTCTAGTGACCATTGGTTTATCCGACACGCCAATCCCGCTGCACTTTGCATTTTTGGAAGGTACGCATGTGGAGGGGTCGATTGAGGACAAGATTGATCGACCGATGCGCGATGTCTTTGACGTTCCTGATTTAGCCTCCACCGACGACAAAATTGTAAACTCGAAAATGGAGTTTGGTCCTGGGGACACTGTGCCGCTTGCACCGTTCACAGC
The DNA here is from genome assembly GCA_938030645.1 of uncultured Rhizobiaceae group bacterium. Taxonomy (GTDB): domain Bacteria; phylum Pseudomonadota; class Alphaproteobacteria; order Rhizobiales; family Rhizobiaceae; genus Pseudahrensia. The sequence continues at coordinate 4,713 of CALHHQ010000257.1, read as the reverse complement.
TCAACGCATTGACTATTCACTGCATCGATTGGCGCACTACACCGCCACATCTCCAGCTCATTTTCAAAATTATGTCCTGTTCACCAACTATCAGTTTTACATCGATGAATTTGTAGACTTTGCAAAAAAGGCTGTCGCCGATCCAGACTCCGGCTACACCGAATTTGTTGAACCGGGAAACCGCATCACAAAGCCCAACACTGAACCTGAAGAGGCAAGCTTGACGCGCCTTCCCCAAATGCCAGCTTATCACCTAAAACGCGAAGGGCAGTGTGGCATCACCATGGTGAATATTGGGGTTGGCCCTTCAAACGCTAAAACGATCACCGATCATGTTGCCGTTTTACGTCCTCACACATGGCTCATGCTGGGTCACTGTGCTGGGCTGCGCAACAGCCAACGGCTTGGCGACTATGTTCTCGCCCATGCCTATGTGCGTGAAGATCATGTGCTAGACGATGATTTACCGGTTTGGATTCCTGTACCTGCTCTCGCCGAAGTACAAGTTGCGTTGGAAGAAGCGGTTGCCAATGTCACGGGATATGATGGCTATGATTTGAAGCAGGTGATGCGAACGGGAACCGTGGCGACCATCGATAACCGCAATTGGGAATTGCGAGATCAAACGGGACCTGTTCAAAGACTTTCCCAAAGTCGCGCCATCGGACTGGATATGGAATCTGCCACGATTGCAGCAAATGGTTTCCGCTTTCGCGTGCCCTACGGCACACTGCTTTGTGTTTCTGACAAACCACTCCACGGTGAATTGAAATTGCCGGGCATGGCGACCGAATTTTATAACACACAAGTTCGCCAGCATTTGGCGATTGGAATTGCGGCCTTAGAAAGCTTGCGCGACATGCCGTCGGAACAGTTGCACAGCCGAAAACTGCGGTCATTTTTTGAAACTGCATTTCAATAATGAAACGATTTTTTGGCGGTATATGTGCGTTTGGCGCACTCTTTCTGATTGTTCTGTTAGGGCTGGGATTTGCGCAATCTTTTCACCCAGCCTTCGACAGTTTTTCGCATTTCAGATTGATCTTTGCGGCGCTGTTGTTGGTTGCAGCGCCCTTCCTTTGGTTCATGGGCCGCAGGCCAATCGCGGTGGTGGCCGTTTTGTCAGTTGGGATCGCCGCACTCGTTACTCTGCCCTATTTGCCAGGATTCCAGCGCGGCTTTGCCATTCCAAATAAAACCGCAGACTGGAACCGCATTTCTATCACCCAATTAAACATGCGGTTCAACAACACAGATACGGACCGAATTGTTGCAACGTTGCAGAAGCAACCATCCGATGTACTGTTGTTGCAGGAACTGACTGTAACCACTTCCCCCATCCTCGAAGGGTTTTTGGAGAGCCACCCAAACCAATTGGAATGCCATTCGTCCGGTGTTGGCAGCGTTGCCATCTTGTCAAAGTATCCAATCGAAGAAAGCGAACCCAACGGCTGTATTCGCTTTGAAGGTTTTGCAAGCGCAACGCTAAAAGTAGGCGACAAGTTGATGACTGTGGCCAGCTTTCATTCCCGGTGGCCTTGGCCTGTCGGTCAGAGTGGGCAGTTGGACAGACTGACCCCGGCGTTTGAGAAACTCAATACTGAGTATTCCATTCTGGCGGGAGATTTTAATGCTGCACCATGGAGCCATGCGACCAAACGTGTTGCAGAAATGACGGGCTTGCAAATGATGTCTGGGTTAAAATTCAGCTGGGCGCCAAGGCTGCGTGACACGAGAACGATATCAAAACACTTTCCGGTTGATCCTAAAGCGATAGGCGACATTCAATTGCCCAGTTGGTTGATAAGTCTGCAAAACAGTTTTGGGCCAGTTTTGCCGATTGATCATATTCTACATTCCAAGGCGGTTTCACCGCTATCGCGGGATGTGTTGCCAGATGTGGGGTCAGATCATTTTCCCATTCGCACTGTTTTTGTTTGGAAATAAAACAGCTTTCTTGTCCACAAGATGTCAAACAAGTGCTTTCAACTGTGCCATCAAAAGCTTAGTTTGAAGGTGCACTAGGAACAGTAACATCGAACAACATCACAACATTGATGAGCTTTTGCGTTGGTACAGTGAAGCTGGCGTCGATGTTGCTTTGTCTGATGAGCCCATTGACCGGTTTCTGGAAACTGCGGATCAAACGGAAAAGCGGAAAACCGCTTCTGCAAAGGTTGCGAACGTCAAACCGAGTGAACCACTAAGCCATGCCAAACCAGCGCAGCGGGAACATCCAACAGCTCCTGCTCCAGTTCAGCAAGCTGTGCCGACGATTCCCAACGAAGGCGCCGTGGCCATTTCTCAAGAGGTTTCACGCGCAACGAAGACGCTGGAAGAACTAAAAACCCAGCTTGGTTCATTCGAAGCCTGTAATCTGAAATTCACGGCGCGCAGCACGGTCTTTGCTGATGGCAATCCCGCATCTGATGTTATGTTCATCGGTGGAGCACCCGATAGAGATGAAGATGAACAAGGGCTGCCATTCGTCGGCAATCGCGGTCAATTGTTTGATAAAATGTTGGCTGCGATTGGCCTTGATCGAAACGCTGTCTACTTGTCATGCGTTTTGCCTTGGCGTCCACCGGGCAATCGTGCGCCCTCACCCGCTGAAATGGACATTTGTCGACCATTGATGATCAGGCACATCGAGCTTGCCGCCCCTAGGGCGATTGTTTTGGTCGGGTCCTTGCCCGCAAAACTATTGTTGGGCAGCAATGGTTCGGTCATGAGCCTTCGCGGCAAATGGAGCGAACTCGAGATCGGTGAGCAATCCATCCCGACATTGTCCATGCTCAACCCAGCCTATCTGCTCCAAAATCCAGAACATAAGCGTTTAGCATGGAACGATCTTCTGAATTTGAAACAGCATTTGATCACGCTCAAATAAGACATTCATAGCCGCTATTTTTTGTATTCAGATTGGCATTCCTCGTGTAATCAGAATCTGAGCTCATATTGAAATCGAGCGATCGGCAGTTTTCGGTTCACACGACAAGTGGCCACCCAACCATATGGAACAAGCCCATGGCGCGGCAAATCCTTGCAATTATGGCACTCCTAAGTGGCATGGTTTTTCTCATGCTTGGTGGCGGTCTCCAGGGCATCGTCATCCCAGTTCGCGGACAGATCGAAGGCTTCAGTGCGTTTCAACTGGGTTGGATTGGTACCGGCTGGGCTGTTGGGTTCACGATCGGATGTATCATCGTTCCAAGGCTTGTGCGGCGTGCGGGGCACGTGCGGACGTTTAGCACTTTGACAGCACTGCTGTCCGTTTCCGTACTTCTGAATGGTCTTTGGGTCGACGCCAGTTTCTGGATATTGCTGCGCGCATTGTCCGGCTTCTGTTTTGCTGGTTGTTACATGGTCGCGGAAAGTTGGTTGAATGAGCGGGTGACCAATGAACAACGTGGCTCCATGTTCTCTGTCTATGCCATCACAACAATGGTCGCGATGGCGGGGGGGCAATATTTGCTGGTTGTTGCAGAAATTCGAGAAGACACTTTGTTCATGATTGGTGCCATTTTGTACGCATTGGCTGTGGTGCCAACAGCAGTCTCCAAAGCCCAATCGCCGGCGCCACTCACCAATGTGAATTTGGACATTCCGGGCTTATTCCGAAACTCGCCAGCCGCAGCCGTTGGCGCATTTCTCTCAGGAATTATTTCGTCTGCATGGGTGAATTTTGGTCCAGTGTTCGGTCAGGCCGTCGGCCTTTCAAGTGCCGTCATTGCGACTCTTCTGGCCGCAGCTATGCTGGGCAGCGTGCTTTTCCAATATCCATTGGGAAAATTGTCGGACTTGATTGACCGTCGTTTCGTCATGGCCATTGCCGGCTGCATTGGCATTGCCACGGGCACAATGATGAGTGTTCTCTCCAATCTCGGCAATTACGACACGTTCTTCTTCATTGCCGTGATCGCCTATGGCGGCGTTATTTTTTCGATCTACTCCCTCGCTGTTGCCCACGCCAACGATTATGCGGAGGACAACGACTTCGTGAAGATCTCAAGTGGTCTCCTGATCCTTTATGGATTTGGCACCATGGTCGGTCCTCTGATGACCGCGCAATTGATGGATGTTGTGGGTCCATCTGGCGTTTTCACAACAACCACAATCGCCCATGCTGCTTTTGCAGGTTATGCAATTTGGCGTTCATTCCGCCGCGAACGCGCAAGCGAAGAAGAACGTACAGACTTCCAAACGGTTGGTTTGGCACGCACAACGACGCCGGAGTCTTATGCGTTAGATCCACGTTCTATGTCTGAGAGTTATTTATTGGAGGAAGAAGATGATCTTCCACCAATGCCACCACCAATTAAAATGGACGAGTTGTAGGCTTATCTACTTTCGAGCAGCCATGAATTTTTGAACCGACTGTGTAGACCAGTCTTTCAAATGAGTGGACGCGCTTCGAAAACTCGAAACTGCTTCTGCTGTGAGCGCATCACGGCCAGAAAGATCATCAAGCGCTTCAACTGTGGCAGTTGCTGCAGCTTGAAGGACATCAACCGGATAGTCGCGCAATTGCACGCCTTTCTCTTCCACCAGCACTTTCAAACGTGCAGCATTTTGCCATTCAGATTCACCTAGCGCAAAAATGTTTTCAGCTGCACACGCATGTTCAACAATGGCACGCAGATCATCGGGCAAGGCGTTTAGGGCTTCTAGTGAAATCAGTGCTTCGCCTGTTCCATTGGGTTCGTGGAAGCC
>CALHHQ010000256.1 GCA_938030645.1 uncultured Rhizobiaceae group bacterium | reverse complement strand
CGCAACATTGTATGCGCGAAGTCTCCGTTAGGCCGCTCAACCATCAAAATATTCTTGTATTGTCGATCTGCTCTTAAGAAAGCGATGTCGTCTTCCGTGCGACCATTGGCTTCGAGTTCAACGGCGTAACTATATAGGTTTCGGGCTTGCCCCAATAAGTCGAGCGCCATATTGGGCATCGACAAGTCTTCTTCCAACATCGGCGCATGTCCGCACCACTCAGAAAGCCTGTGGCCTAGGATGAGATGGTCATCGCCTAGCGCAATGAGTGTGTTTACGAAAGCTGTCTTGTCTTGCATCACATATGCCCAACATCATCGGGGATGTCGTAAAAACTGGGATGGCGATAGATTTTGTCAGAAGCTGGATCAAAATTCTCTGAGGATCGATCTGGGTCTGATGCAACGATCTGATCAGAGCGCACCACCCAAATGGAATTACCTTCTTCACGACGGGTATAGACATCGCGTGCAGACTGAACAGCCAAATTGCTGTCCGCCGCGTGAAGGCTGCCTACATGTTTGTGGTTCAAGCCATTGCGTGAACGAATGAAGACTTCCCATAATGGTGTCAGTTTGTTGGACATCACTCAGCCGCCATTTTTGCAGCTTCAGCTCGTTGTCTTTGCTTGTCCGCAAATACGTTTGCGGCTTCCCGCACCCATGCCCCATCATCCCATGCCTTTTTACGAGCCGAAATACGGTCACGGTTCATAGGGCCACCGCCTTTTACAACGCGCCAGAATTCATCCCAATCAATCGGGCCGAAATCATACCCGCCAGCACCATCGTTTTTCTCTGGATTCCATTTTAAATCTGGATCAGGAATTGTCAGGCCAATCTTTTCGGCTTGAACAACAGTCGCATCAACGAATTTTTGACGCAGCTCATCATTGGTGAACCGTTTGATTTTCCACTCCATTGATTGATCGCTGTTTGTGGAATCACTGTCATGAGGTCCGAACATCATAAGCGATGGCCACCACCAACGGTTCAGTGCGTCCTGGGCCATTTCCTTCTGCTCCGGCGAACCTTCAGCCAAAGCCATCATCAATTCATAACCTTGGCGTTGGTGGAAACTCTCTTCGCGACAAACGCGAACCATGGCGCGGGCGTAAGGGCCAAACGAACAACGACAAAGTGGCACTTGGTTCATAATGGCCGCACCGTCGACCAGCCAACCAATTGCCCCAATATCTGCCCATGTGGGGGTAGGGTAGTTAAAAATCGAAGAGTATTTTGCCTTGCCGCTCAACAGCTCTTCCGTCATTTGTTCACGCGAAACACCAAGCGTTTCGGCTGCGGAATAGAGATATAATCCGTGGCCGCCCTCGTCTTGGACCTTAGCAAGAAGAGCCAGTTTGCGACGCAGGGTGGGCGCACGCGTGATCCAGTTTCCCTCAGGCAACATGCCAACAATCTCAGAATGAGCGTGCTGGCCAATTTGTCGAACAAGCGTCTTGCGATACGCTTCTGGCATCGGATCGTTTGGTTCAATCTTCTCTTCGGCATCAATACGTGCCTGAAATGCAGCAACAAAAGCCTCGTTTTCAATGGGTTTGTCGTCTGCACCTATAAGACCCTGAGAATACATATCGAAACCTCCTGTTTGTATTTATGTTACAGAATTATCGAGTAATTGCAAATCTTGTAACATATCGCTGTGATGAAACCGCAAATGAAGATTGGAAGGCGGGGGTAGGTTGCCATCTTCGCCTTGCCCGTGTTGGTTCAACCATTCCTCAGACAAGTCCAAACAGTTTCTATATGTCTCCATCACTTGTCGTTGGCACCGCTGAATTGCAGAATGATCTGGCAATATTCTACTTGGAATAATTGGTGTGCGTAACAACAAGCGGCGCCATTCGTGTATCAGCAATGTGCGCAAAGCCAAGGAGTCGATTGGAGATACAGCCACGACATTCGCAAACTGCTGCATCATCTCTTCAAATCCATCGGCAAGCTTTTGAGGCAACAACTCTTCATGCACCCAATTTGGTATGCAATGAGGTGTGGCCTCGACAATGAACCACCCTTCAGATTCTCGCTTGGTTATATTTTGGTCGTCCGAATCAAAAAGTTGAATGCGTGGTGATACGAGATGTGTTTTTGTTTCCCTGCCATCCAGTTGCAACCTAGGTGCGATGGCCAAAACGAATTGTTTGTTTTTATCAGATGAGGAAGGCGCAGCATAAATGCGCTCGCTCGCTGCCGCAAAGGGCTGGTAGCCTGTTTCGGACAAGCGATAAATGCTGTTGCGTCCCTGCCGCTCTCGGATCACCCACCCATCATTTGTGAGACGTGAAAAGGCTGTGCGCACAGTCCCTGGTGCAATGTGAAACCGCTCCATGACCAATTGTATTGTGTGAGCGGAAACAGCGCCGCCACGGGGAACCATCGCATCGCCAAAAAATGTCATGATCAAAGACCAAACCCTAAGCTTTCGCTGCGCTTGTACCTCTTCCAACACACTTTCAAACGAGTTTGGCATACTTAAAATACATTCATTGTGTGCAGCGTATAGGTGGCAACAGTCTCATCGTCCTGATTGGTCAGTTCAACGTTCCATCGCACTTCACCATAGTCTTCGTTGCGCGGTGTTTTGCGCTTCACCGTCAAATGAACGCGAATGCTGTCACCCGCTGACACAGGTTTTTGAAAGTTGAGATCTGAAAGCCCTGTGTTCGCCAAAACGGGGCCCGGGTCTGGTTGTACAAATAAGCCAGCAGCAAATGACAAAAGAAGATATCCATGGGCAACACGGCCAGGGAAGAAGGGGTTCGCTTTGGCAGCTTCTTCGTCCATGTGTGCATAAAAAGTGTCGCCAGTGAAATGCGCGAAGGTTTCAATATCTTCTATTGAAATTTCGCGAGCTTCGGTCACCAGTGTCTCGCCAAGAACGAGTTCATGAAAGGTTTTGGTGAAAGGGTGCGCCTTTGCTGTAACTTGTGCGCTGCCCGGAATCCAAGTTTCCCCAATCGCAGAGATCATGTCTGGTGAGCCTTGGATTGCTGTACGCTGGATGTAGTGCATCACCCCGCGAATGCCCCCAAGTTCTTCACCTCCTCCCGCGCGACCGGGGCCTCCGTGCAACATGTGTGGAAGCGGTGAACCGTGTCCGGTACTTTCTTTCATAGAAACTCGGTCGTTTACGTAAATTCGACCATGCCATGCAGCCGAACCAACGGCCACTTGTCGTGCCACGTTGGGGTCGTGGGTAATCACAGAAGCGACAAGGCTGCCGCCGCCACGATTCAACAAGCTGCAGGCATGGTCAATGTCGCGATAAGGCATGATCGATGCTATTGGTCCAAATGCTTCAAGCTTGTGAATGAGTTCAGCCTTATCAGGGTCTGCACAATGATAGATCATTGGGGCCATAAAGGCTCCTGCAACAGAATCAGCCCCATGAACCTTCAGTCCATTGTTCGCGCCAATCGCTCGAGCTTCATCTTCCAACTGGGTTGCAACCGTCATCACATCATGACGCTGGGCTTGCGACACCAATGCACCCATTTGAGTGTCAGCGTCTGCAGGGTCGCCAATTCGAACACTGTTGAGGCGCGTCTCAATGGCTTCAATGGCAGGCTGCACCAAATGCTCAGGCGCCATAATTCTACGAATGGCGGTACATTTTTGACCAGCTTTTGTCGTCATTTCGCGGACGACTTCATCGATGAACAAATCGAATTCGGGTGCATCGACGGTCACATCTGGGCCGAGAATGGAACTGTTCAAACTGTCTTGCTCTGCAATAAAGGGGACGGCACTTTTCAATAAATGCGGATTGGACTTCAACTTCAGAGCAGTTTGCGCAGAGCCAGTGAAACTCACCACATCCTGCGGAGTGAGACGTTCCAATAGGTCGCCCACACCTCCCGTGATGAGTTGCAGCGAACCTTCCGGCAATAAGCCACTGTCGATAATCAAACGAACGCAAGCTTCGGTCACATGGCATGTCGCGGTTGCTGGTTTAACAATTGCCGGAACTCCTCCAAGAAGTGTTGGAGCGAGTTTCTCCAGCATTCCCCAAACTGGAAAATTGAACGCATTGATTTGAATTCCGACGCCCAATTTGGGTGTGCAAATATGTTGTCCAACAAACGTTCCATGACGGGACAATTGCTCTACGTCACCATCAAGATAAGTCGTGCTGTCAGGCAATTCACGCCGCCCCTTTGAAGCGTAAACGAACAGTGTGCCGATGCCTCCATCAATGTCGATTTTTGAATCAGACAGCGTCGCGCCAGTTGTATAGGACAGTTCATAGAGTTCGTTTTTATTGTCATTCAGATGGGTGGCAACGGCTTTAAGAATGCGCGCGCGATCATGGAATGTCATTTTTCGAAGGGCAGGCCCGCCAACATTGCGGGCGTGATCCAGCATGGATTGATAGTCCAACGCTCCGCTTCCCGCGCGTGCAATAATTTCACCAGTGACCGCACTTTCGATGGGGCGCGCAGCATCTTGTGTGGGGTGGATCCATTTGCCTAAGGCAAAACTAGCAACATCGAGCACAGGCATAATTTACTCCCTAGATTTCGATCAAACAGACCAAAAACCCATGTCTCTATGTGTTACACAATTCCCCAGAAAAGTGAAATTCTGTAACCTACTGTCTTTCGCCACTTGGGAAATGTGTAGATAGTAGTCCCGGCGTGTTCTGTGGAGGAGAATTTGAAATGCAAGATTTAACGCCTGAGAAATCAAGTCTTGATGCCATAGAAATTGCATCACGCGATGAGATCACTGCGCTACAGGTTGAACGGATGGCTTGGTCTTTGCGACATGCCTACGACAACGTCCCTCACTACAAAAAGTCTTTTGATGATGCGGGCGTACATCCTGACGATTTCAAACAGATTTCCGATCTTTCAAAATTTCCTTTCACCGTAAAGAGTGATCTGCGGGACAACTATCCCTTCGGTATGTTCGCCACACCGCGTGATCAAGTTTCCCGCATTCACGCATCATCAGGCACAACTGGCAAACCGACCGTGGTTGGTTATACCGCAAACGATGTGGATATGTGGGCAACTGTTATGGCGCGATCGATGCGTGCATCAGGCACTCGCCCCGGTGATATTGTGCATGTGGCTTATGGTTACGGATTGTTCACGGGTGGGTTGGGTGCCCATTATGGGGCTGAAAAACTGGGCTGCACGGTTGTGCCCGTGTCTGGCGGTATGACGGCCCGGCAGGTGACTTTGATCAATGATTTTAAACCATCCACGATTATGGTGACCCCATCTTATCTGCTTTCCATTCTGGACGAATGTCGTGAACAGGGCATCGACCCGCGTGAGACATCTTTGCAAGTTGGTATCTTCGGCGCTGAACCTTGGACCAATGCGATGCGTGAAGAGGTGGAGCAGGCTTTCGACATGCACGCGGTGGATATTTATGGCCTGTCCGAAATCATTGGGCCCGGCGTTGCAAATGAATGTGTTGAAACGAAAGATGGTCCCACCATTTGGGAAGATCATTTCTATCCCGAGATCATCAACCCAGAGACGGGCGAACCCGTTGCCGATGGTGAATTGGGAGAGCTTGTGTTCACGTCTTTGACGAAAGAAGCATGCCCAATTATCCGCTACCGCACACGAGATTTATCTCGTTTGCTGCCAGGCACAGCGCGCTCTATGCGGCGCATGGAAAAAATCACCGGACGCTCTGATGATATGATTATCTTGCGTGGCGTGAACGTCTTCCCGACTCAAATTGAAGAGCAGCTCATGAAAGTGAACGGACTTGCGCCTCACTTCCAGATTGAGTTGACCAAGAATGGACGTATGGACGCTATGACGGTGCATGTGGAATCCACAAAAGATGCCGGATCAACAGAAGCGCAAGCTGCTTCGGCAAAAGACCTCTCAGACCGCATTAAAGATGTCGTGGGTATCACTGCAAAAATTGAAGTCTCGCAAGAGGGTGGCGTTGCGCGCAGTCAGGGTAAAGCAGTCCGGGTTGTGGACAACAGATCGAAAAATTCGTGATCAATCTAGCTACTTTTGACAACACCTATGCGCGTTTGCCTGAGAGGTTTTACGCAAAACTTCCACCCACCGCAGTGTCTGATCCAAAGTTGATCAAGCTGAACGAAACCCTTGCCGACGAGTTGGGTTTAGACGTAGCGCAATTGATGTCACAAGGGGGGCTGGAAGTTCTTGCAGGCAATGATCTGGCAGAAGGTTCTGAGCCGTTGTCCATGGCTTACGCCGGGCAACAATTCGGCAACTGGGTGCCGCAGTTGGGGGACGGTCGAGCGGTGCTGCTTGGCGAAGTTATATCTCCCAAACTCGGACGCCGAGATATCCAATTGAAAGGCTCTGGCCCAACGCCATTTTCGCGCATGGGCGATGGGCGTGCCTGGCTCGGCCCTGTTATGCGGGAATATATTGTGAGCGAAGCCATGGCTGCTCTTGATATTCCGACTACGCGCGCTTTGGCGGCGGTTTCAACGGGGGAAGATATCGTTCGAGAAGAGATTTTGCCGGGGGCAATTCTCACCCGTGTCGCCAAATCTCATTTGCGTGTTGGGACGTTTCAATATTTTGCAGCGCGGCGCGATGCAGATGGTTTGAAAACTCTTGCTGATTACGCGATTGAGCGTCTTTATCCAGACTGCAAAAACTCCGACCAGCCTTATAAAGACTTGCTGCAATCGGTGGTCAGTGCACAGGCTTATCTGGTCGCTCGTTGGATGGGAGTTGGGTTCATTCATGGGGTGATGAACACCGACAATGTTTCTATAGCAGGCGAAACTATTGATTATGGACCATGCGCGTTCATGGATGATTTTCATCCCGATAGAGTGTTCAGCTCTATCGACCAAACTGGCCGCTACGCTTTTTCCAATCAGCCCAGAATTGCCCACTGGAACCTTGTACAATTTGCACAAGCCATTTTGTCTTTGCTGGGTGAAACGCAAGAGGACGCAGTTGCCGTTGCACAATCGGTGATAGATAGTTTTTCGTCGCTTTATCACGAAGCTTGGTTGACTGTTTTCCGCAGCAAACTCGGCCTGAAGACAGCCGAAGAGAGCGATGAAGATTTGATCAACGGCTTGCTGAAGGCCATGACCAATGAGGGCGCTGACTTCACACTCACATTCCGTGCGCTGTCTTCTGATGGCGAAAAGAAACTTGCAACACAATTCCAGAACCGGACTGACATTGATCCATGGTTGGAAGTTTGGAAAGATAGGCTTGCGAGAGAAGATGTTGAGGAAACCAAACGCATCGCTCTCATGGAGGCTAACAATCCATTGTTCATTCCAAGGACGCATCTGATCGAGCAAAGCATCAAAGATGGACTGGCTGGAGATTTTTCAACTATGGAAAGGTTGGTTGCAGCCTTTTCAAAGCCGTTTGAAAAACAGCCGGAGAATGCAGACCTAGCGAATGCACCAAAACCAGAAGAACAAGTCCGCTACACATTTTGCGGAACTTAGAGTTCAACAAAAATTAGCTCTTGTTGTTACGAATGTAGTCGGCCGCCTCTTCGACTGTTTCAAAAATATGCGGAGAAATAGAACGGTTCTTCAGGTCTTGTCCCAGCTTCTGTCGCAAGAAAGCGCTGTTTGTATATCGTGTAGCAGTGAGATAGTGGTCTCTTTCTAATTGACTCAAGAGATCGGCAAAACGGCTCGACATACGCGGCGCAATTGAAATGCCGTCATAGTTCGAGATGAGATTCACCTTACACCCGATCTCTTTCACATACGCGTTGAAAGAACGATCAAACGCCTTCAGGTCTTTCCCATCTTCAATATCAAGACCACTCAAGTTGGCGAACAAAATGTTCTGGTTTGCATCGTACGAAAGACGATCAGCCATCGTCATATTCAAAAGACGTTTGCGCAATTTCATGGATTTTGGTTTGAACAAAGCAGCGTCCATGAGTTTCAGATCTTTAATGACTGGTTCAAAAGCCATTTGTGCGAGAATGTCTTTTTCTAAATCGACACCCGGTGCGATCTCGATGAGTTCCAACCCATCTGTCGAGGTGGCGAACACACAACGCTCTGTTATGTAGAGAGCTTGTTTGCCTTGCTCAGCTGCATAGCCGCCGTTGAACGTTATTTGCTCAACTTCTTGGATGAACTTCCTGTTACGACCTTCTTGAACAATTTCAAGTTTGCCACCACCCATTTCGACCTTCAAACCACCCGCTGTGAATGTTCCAACGAACAAAACTTTTCGGGCGTTTTGAGAAATATTGATAAACCCGCCAGCACCAGCAAAACGATCCTTGAAACGGCTCACATTCACATTGCCTTTAGCATCGGTTTCAGCCATCCCAAGACAAGCCAAATCCAGTCCACCACCATCATAAAAATCAAACATCTGATTGGTTTGAATGATTGTGTTTGCATTTATTGCCGCGCCAAAATCGAGACCCGATTGAGGAATCCCACCCAAAACGCCGGCTTCTGTAGTAAGCGTAATGTGATCGATGATGTTCTCTTCGTTGGCGACCGCGCCCACACCCTCGGGCATGCCAATGCCAAGGTTTACAACGCCATTGACCGGAAGTTCCATCGCTGCCCGACGTGCGATGACCTTGCGTTCGCTCATATCCATGGGCGCTATTTGATCCACAACACCGCGCATACGTCCGGCAAAACCGTGATGATAATGGGTTTGATATGTTTGATGATGGTCTTGGCTGTCCGCCACCACAACACAGTCGACCAAATTGCCGGGAACCATAACTTCTTTGGGGGACAAAGAGCCGGGCGCGGCAATGCGCTCCACTTGCGCGATCACCAACCCGCCGCTGTTTTTGGCAGCCATCGCGATGGACAACATATCAAGTGTCAATGCTTCTCGTTCCATGGTGATGTTGCCATGGCTGTCGGCAGTGGTGCCGCGAATGAGGGCAACATCCACAGGAATGGAATGATAGAACAGCCACTCCTCTCCCAACAGTTCTTGGACTTCAACCAGTTCTTCCGTGGACTTCTTGTTGATCGCCCCACCAGATTGGCGGGGGTCTACAAATGTATGCAACCCAACTTTCGAAAACATGCCCGGCTTCCCACCTGCAATATCGCGATACAATTGGGAGATGCAGCCAAGCGGCAAATTGTAAGCTTCTATTTCTTCTCGAACGGCCATTGCGCCAAGTTTTGGAACGAGCGACCAATGGCCACCGATTGCGCGTTTTACGAGGCCTGAATGGGCCAAGCGGTTGAGGCCTTGGTCTTTGCCATCACCCGGTGCTGCGGCGAATAGAAGTGAAATATCTTTTGGGGAATTGTCTTTCAGAAAGCGGTTTTCAAGTCCCTTGAGCAAGCATTCAGGTGTTCCGATTCCGACAAATCCAGACACACAAACTGTGTCATTGTCGCCAATAGTGGCAATCGCGTCTTCCAGCGAAACGACCTTATCTACCATTCTATCCTCCCGAAAAAGTGGTCTGCGTGCGACCGCTTTTTACCAAATCTATGTTTTGGATTTTTTCTGTTTTTTCTTCTGAGTGCGTTTAAGCCATTCGGTGATGCCCCCTGCAACGACGCCCTGCGCTTTGCGGCTCACAAACACACCCACGTGCCCGCCCGGGAACCCAATTTCCTCATAGAGTTCGGCTTTTACAAACTTGCCCAATGCTTTGGAGCAACTCACTGGAATAATGTGATCTTGCTCTGCATAGATATTAAGAACGGGGCAATTGATATTCGAAAGATCGACGGTCTCACCCAGAACTTCAAACGTACCATTGGCCAAACGATTTTCACGATACAATTCATTCAGCCATTGGCGTGCCGCTTCACCGGGATGATCAGGACGATCTGCAATCCATTTTTCCATGCGCAGGAAATTCAGCATGGCGGGCTCATTGCCGTCCATTGCTGCAAGACCAATGTTATATTTTGTCATGCTGGCAATGGGGGTGAGTGATGAGAAGACTGCACCTGTCATGGCACCGGGCAACATGCCGTAAGTGTCAATTAACAGATCCACATCGTCACCGTCTAAATTGCCAATCCAACTGTTGAGAAAACCTTCACCGCGCCAGAATTCATCTTGTTCGCCATGAAAATCGATAGGTGTGATCGCCAATGCCAGTCCAGCAAACAGGTCAGGACGCAAGGCTGCAAGAGCAGCAGCGAAAGTTCCGCCTTCGCAAATTCCGAATAGAGTTATTGGTTTGCCGCCATTGGATTCCACCACATGCTCGACACATGATCCCAGGTAGAGATCGATATAGTCGTCAAAAGTGAGATATTGATCAGCACGGGTTGGATTGCCCCAATCGACCACATAAACGTCAATCCCGTCGTTCAAGAGGTTTCGCACCAATGAACGATCTTCCTGCAAATCAATCATCGTTTGACGACCAAAAAGTCCGTAGCAGATGAGAACTGGAGGCGTATCCGCTTTCTTTTTTGCGAGGGGGCGATAGTGCAGCACGCGTACTTTATCGATCTGAAACACAGTTTCTGATGGCGTCGCAGCGATCTCCACATCTGCTTGTTTGGTGTCGATCAAAAACGAATTTGATTTGATCGCCTTTGCACCTGTTTCAATCATTTGGCCCCAAGCCAGAGTCCATGCTTGTGTGGCAGCTTCCAAAGCATCGACAGGCTCTCCGCTGGCGTTTCTGCGGACAGGCATCATTTTTTAGACTTCGCTTTTGACGAGGAGAGTTCGCGTTTGACCTGACGCAATTCGCGGCGCAATTCGTGCACAATTTTTGTAAGATCATCGATCTCACTGCGGGTTGGAATTTGGTAAGCCTCACTCCATGCTTCTGCCATGTCACGTTGGCGCGCTTTGATTTCAACTGACGCCCGCAACATGCGTTTTTGCGCGTCCATAAATTCTGCTGATCGTTGTGTTTCCAACAATTCATGGTTGGCGGATTTCAGCCAAACGTCCAAGGCTTCTTGAACATCGCCGGACTGCAAGTCTTCCAGAGAATGAGTTTTGTTGAAACGCAGATATGTACGTGTCCAACTCTCCTGCAGAACTTTTGAAAGATCGGCTGCCGCCTTTTGATAATCTAAAGCTTCGCGCCATGTGTTTGCAGCATCTATGTGAGGCGTTGCCAAGTCTGCAAATTGTGGGCCTTGCGCGACGGATTGCAAAATCTCACGCAACTGCTCGGGCGCATATTTTGTCCAGTTGGAGGGATCCAACATGGTCATGAAAGCTTCACGACCTTGGGTGAATATGGCCGATGATGGGCCGTCCATAATGGCGCTTGGGTCCCAGTCTGGTGCCCACGTTTTTATGAACTCTTGCCAAGCTTGATACGGCGCATTTTCAGAACTTGTAGCTTGATCAAAAAACGGAGTGATCGTTTTTTGAAAGCTCTCTGCCACTTCCTTTTGCGCCTTCAGGAATGCGTCTTGGCCCTCCTGCCAAATGTCCATCATGTGTTCAAAACCATTGTCGGTCTTTGCCATATCTCACTCCCTCTTTATGTGACGGTTTAAAGCGCTTGGGTGTAAATTTCCAAAGCTGATTCGTAAGTCATTTCGCGTGGATTGTTCACCAACAGACGTGTCTGTTTCATGGCGTCTTCAGCAAGCATCGGCAGGTGGTTGTGGTTGACACCAACCTCGGCCAATTTGCTCTGCATGCCCAGTTCGGGGCCCATCGCTTTAAAACCTGCAACCATACCATCACATGCATCTTTTACAGATTTGCCAGCAAGTTCTGGGAAGATGAGTGGCGCAATCTCCGCGTAAGTGTCTGCGGCTTCACTCATGTTGAAATCAAGAACATAAGGCAAAACCAACGCATTGGAGAGACCATGCGGTACATGGAAATGTCCGCCTAACGGATAAGCAAGCGCATGAACAGCAGCAACTGGAGCATTGGCAAAAGCCATGCCAGCTAACATTGAACCCAGAAGCATGTTGGAACGCGCGTCACGGTTGCCACCATCCGTACAAGCGGTGTGAATGTTCTGGCCGAGCAAAACCAATGCCTGACGCGCGAGCGTGTCCGACACGATGTTTTTCTTATGCTTTGAAGTGTAGGCCTCAATAGCGTGAACCATGGCGTCAATACCTGTTGCAGCCGTTACGCTTGCTGGCAGTCCCACCGTAAGTTCTGCGTCCAATATGGCCCAATCAGGCAAGAGTTGTGGAGAAACAACTCCTTTTTTTTCGTTGGTGCCGGTGGTCACAATTGAAATTGGAGTGACTTCAGAACCCGTGCCAGCAGTCGTTGGCGCAAGCACCAGAGGCAAGCGATCATCGCGCACCAAACCCACGCCATACATTTCAGAAATTGGTTGATCTGAACCCACAAGCACAGCGATTAATTTGGCGGTATCGAGAGACGAGCCGCCACCCACAGAAACGACGCCGTCAATGCCTTGCGCCTTAGCTTCTTCAACGGCCGTCAGAATCATTTCTTCCGGCGGGTCTGCAACCACATCATCGATGATGTGAACATCAACGCCCGCAGCCTTCAAACCCTCAAGCGCCGCTTTTGCCAAGCCTAGTTCGAGGATGATTTTGTCGGTGACGAAAGCAATTTTCTTGCAACCCATTTGGGCCATAAGTTCACCAATTTTGGCGGTGGACCCAACTTCGCAAAGAATAGATTTCGTAGTTTGGAATTGAAACGCGTGCATGATTTATACCTCTTCTTCGAGCGACTTCATGCTTTTCAAGCGCTCGGTCAGTTTCATGTTTTCAGAATAGTCGACAGGACAATCGATGATGGACACGCCACCATCATTCATCGCTGTCTCCAGAATGGATTGCAGATCTTCAGCTTTTTCGACTTTGTAGCCATTGGCGCCAAAGCTTTCAGCAAACTTCACAAAGTCCGGGTTGTTCACATCAATATGACTCTTGCGTCCATACTCACGCAATTGGTGCCATTCAATGAGACCGTATTTGTTGTCATTGAAAATGATGACAGTGATGTTCAACCCAAGCCGCACTGCGGTTTCAATTTCTTGGTTGTTCATCATGAAGCCACTGTCGCCACACACGGCAAGGATGTTGCGATCAGGATATACCATCTTGGCTGCAATCGCGCCGGGCAGGGCGATGCCCATCGAGGCAAATCCATTGGAGATGATACACGTGTTTGGACGTTCCGCTTGGAACATGCGCGCCATCCACATTTTGTGAGCGCCCACATCCGAGATCACAATGTCTTCCGGTTCCATAACCTTACGAAGGTCGCAGATGATCTTTTGCGGTTTCACAGGATAGCCAGTGTCGTCCTCATGCTCGTTAAGTTCCTGAACAATTTTCTTGCGCAAATCTTTCATGGCAGGAGCACTTTCACGCTCACAACGCGCGCCAATGCGCTTCATTGAATCTGCCAGATCGCCGATAACACCTGCTTCAACAATGTAGTTGGTGTCCACTTCGGCAGGCGAACCATCAATGTGGATGATTTTCTTATCGTGTTTTGGGTTCCAATGGGCTGGATCATATTCAACCATGTCATACCC
>CALHHQ010000255.1 GCA_938030645.1 uncultured Rhizobiaceae group bacterium | reverse complement strand
TACACACGCTGCCAAGTGGGACGCCCTTGAATCCCTTTACAAAATGGATCCAAGCGACAGCATTGCTATGTGGGTCGCGGATATGGAATTCAAGCCTCCTCAAGCGGTGTTGACGAAATTGCAGGACATGGTCGACCACGGGGTATTCGGTTATTACGGCGACCAGACCAGTTATTTGAAGTCCATCACAAGTTGGATGGAACGGCGGCACAATTGGGCTGTGGACCCGTCATGGATTTTCACAACCCACGGGTTGGTGAATGGAACGGCGCTGTGTGTTCAGACCTATAGCGAACCGGGGGACAATGTCATTTTGTTCACGCCCGTTTATCACGCATTTGCAAAAATCATCAAAGCCAACAATCGCGGCATTCTTGAAAGCCAACTCGTTAACAACGATGGCCGCTATGAAATGGATTTGGACGCATTAGAAAGCCAACTGACCGGTAAAGAGACCATGTTGGTGTTCTGCTCACCCCACAATCCGTGCGGACGAGTTTGGACGCAACAGGAGCTGAAAAGTGTTTGTAATTTCTGCATCAAACACGATTTGATTTTGGTGTCAGACGAAATTCATCATGACCTTGTGTTTTCTGGAAACAAACACATCGCAATGTCTCTGGTGAGTGACGATGTGAAATCGCGCTTGGTTATGATGACGGCGGCGACCAAGACATTCAACATGGCTGGTGGGCACAGCGGCAACGTCATTATCGAAGACGCTGAACTGCGCGCGAAATTTGCCGCTACGATGATGGCAGGTGGCATTTCTCCAAACAGCTTTGGCGTTTCAATGACTGAGGCCGCCTACAATCATGGCGAAGAATGGCTCGACGAGTTGCTCGCCTATCTCGATGGAAACCGACGCGCGTTTGACGAAGGTGTGAATGCCATACCCGGATTGAAATCGATGAAACTTGAATCCACTTATCTGGCTTGGGTTGATTTTTCTGGCACGGGAATGACCCGCCAAGAATTCACAGATCGGGTCGAGAAAAGCGCACGCATTGCCACCAATTATGGCCCGTCTTTCGGATCTGGTGGTGAAGACTATCTACGTTTCAACATTGCTTGCCCGCGATCAGATATTGAGATTGCAATCGCCAGATTGAAAGAAGCTTTCAGCGACCTTCAATAGGTTAAACTACTGAAATAATAAACTAATCTAGGCATGGTAAGCTTAACACCAAGAACCCTGCTCTGATTAACCCATGTCGCTCTTTTGCGCTGTATGATTGGGTATGATCACACGTCAAAACACATATGCTACGGCTCAATCCAAACCTGCGCCCCGACTTCCGGGATTGGATATCTTACGTTTAGGCGCAGCACTTCTTGTTGTGGTTTATCACTATGCTTTTCGAGGTGGACTGAACGGAGAGTTTCTGTCGTTTTCGCTCGTCCAGCCAGGCTCTTGGATTCAGTATTTCTATTTTGGGGTACAGCTGTTTTTCATAATCTCCGGTTTTGTTATTTTATGGTCAGCTGAAAACAAGAACTGGCTTGACTTTGGGATCGCCCGAATTCTGCGGCTTTGGCCTGCATATGTCATTTGCGTATCTATCAGCGCCGCCGTTTTTGTGTGGGCAGGAAACCCATTATTTGAAACAAGCATTTGGCATTGGTTGACCAATCTCACGTTCTTTGCCCCGGCTTTTGGACAAACTTTTATGGACGGGGTTTATTGGACCATCGTGTTGGAACTTATCTTCTATTTTTGGGTGATGGTGGCTTTGTGGACAAAACTCCTTCCCCGCTTCACCCACGAACTTTGCCTAGGATGGATGTTCATCATCGCTGCCAATGAATTTTGGTTGCAGTCCGGTGTTTTGGAAAAGCTATTGATCACCCGATACGGTGTTTGGTTCATCATCGGAATTTTGATGTATTCACTGTGGTCACGCGGAAAGTCTGCCACCACGGGCTTGCTCCTCACTACAGCTATTGCCATGTCGATGATCATGGCAGTTGTGGAGCATATGGGCACTGCGGCTGACTACGGATATGCTGTAGAATTTCTACGGCCCATCATTGCAAACTGTGTTGTGATTGGGCTTGCTGCTGTCACCATCGCTTTGGGCAATCGTATACCCGGCGGCAAACTTGCTTATGTCTTCGGAGGGCTCACTTATCCGCTGTATCTCATCCACCAGAACGCTGGCTACATCATGATCAACGAATTGAAGCAAAGTATGGGAGACATGCAATCGGTTATTGTCACCATTGCCGCTATGCTCTTTGTATCAGCACTCATTTTCTTGCTCTGGGAACGCCCTATAGGTCGAGCGTTGAAGGGCATTGTCGGCAATGTGCGTTCATGGATTTCAAATATTCAATGGACCAGAGTGACCAACGCTGCCTAGCCAAGTATTTTTCAAATAATCCTACTTTGAGATTCACCAATGTGTTTGGGTGCGATACTGTAAAGAAAACTCAATACGAAGCACCAAATTGACCCAGCAAACTCTGCCTCAAGAAATCATTCGCAAAAAACGAGACGGGCTTGAACTCAGCGCCGCCGAAATTGGTTTGTTCGTGAGTGGCATTACGGAGAATTCGGTCACTGAAGGCCAAGTTTCGGCTCTTGCAATGGCCATATTTTTCCAAGGTATGTCGCGAGATGAAGCGGTTTCGCTGACGCTTAATATGCGCGATTCTGGCGATGTTTTAAATTGGTCCGATCTTGATGGCCCTGTTCTCGACAAACACTCGACAGGCGGTGTCGGTGACAACGTTTCACTGATGCTTGCGCCCGCAGTTGCCGCGTGTGGCGGTTTTGTGCCCATGATCTCAGGTCGAGGGCTTGGCCACACAGGTGGAACGTTGGACAAGCTTGAAACCATTCCCGGTTACACGACCACACCTGATAATGAATTGTTCCGTAAAGTCACCAAAGAAGTCGGTTGTGCGATCATTGGTCAAACTGCCAACCTCGCCCCGGCAGACAAACGATTTTATGGCATTCGAGATGTGACGGCGACCGTTGAAAGCGTTCCGCTCATTACCGCATCTATTCTGTCCAAAAAACTGTCAGCTGGGTTGGGCGGATTGGTTTTGGACGTGAAGTGCGGCAATGGCGCATTTATGAACGACGTTGAAAAAGCGCGCGAACTAGCGACGTCACTTGTTCAGGTTTCTAATGGCGCGGGTTTACCTGCATCTGCACTGATCACCGATATGAACGCCTCTCTTGCCGGCGCTGCTGGCAATGCAGTGGAAGTTCACAATTGCATTGATTTTCTCACAGGCCGTCATGTGGACAGTCGCCTTTGGGATGTCACCGTTGCCTTGGGTGCGGAAATGTTGGTGAGTGGTGGTCTCGCAAAGACAGCCGAAGATGGCGCTAAACAAATGGAACAAGCCTTCTCATCTGGTGCAGCCGCAGAGAAATTTGCGAAAATGGTTGCGACGCTTGGTGGTCCATCTGATCTGAACGAAAAGCCTGAAAAATATTTGGAAGCTGCACCCATTGTGCGACCAGTATTTGCTGATGAAGAGGGTTCTGTTGTCGCCACTGACACACGGGCGATAGGCGTGGGCGTGGTGGAACTCGGTGGTGGCCGCGTCAGAGCCGCCGACCCTGTCGACCCAGCAGTTGGCTATACAGAACTCGCAATGCCTGGAGACTTTGTCGACGGCGACAGACCTATCGGAATTGTTCATGCGCGAAATGATGATCAAGCAGATCGCGCCGCAACTGTTTTGAGAGCGGCCTACAGTTTGGGATCAGCGCGCGACGTTTTGGACTCAAGGGTTATTATCGAGAAAATCAACGCATAGCTTCGATCACTTTGAAGCCTCCGCTGTCTGCCAGTTGTGTGAATTTTCGGAAAACTTCATTCAACGTTCGTTCGTATGGCAAGTTTCGATTGGCCACCATCAACAATCTTCCACCTTGGGGCAGCGCTTTTGCGGCGGCCTGAATGAACTTGCTTCCGAGTTCGGGCTCTGCGGCGCGCCCTGCATGAAAAGGTGGGTTCATGACAATCCAATCAAAAGGCCCTTTCGGGGCTTCTGTCGCGATATCCGTCCAATGGAAAGTTGCGATGTCTGACGTTACGTTTTGCTTTGCCGCTTGCAATGCAGTCCAATTCGCTTCGTGCAGATCAATGCTCTCAACCCGATCGCTTTTCCCCAAAAGCTCGCTGGCTAAATATCCCCACCCTGCACCAAAGTCTGCAACACGACCGCGAATGCGTCGATCAAAGTGAGATGCCAGTAAAACAGACCCCGCGTCTGGACCATCAGCAGAAAACATTCCTGCGCCAATTTGATATTTTCCAACTTGTGTTGGTTCATTTTGCAAAGGCCAATCATCGCCTTTCTTCATCACCCAGAACACCACAGCATGATGTTTGGAAAAATCACCAGCAATTTCGGTTTTCGACGCCACCCATTTGCGAAGAGCTTTCACGCCCGCTTTGTTGTCAGCCGCTACAACGAGAAAACCGCCTTCGCGCAATCCGTTCCATCCGCGCGTGATATTGGTTTCATTAATTGCTCTTGAGCGGTTGGGGAACACGACGACACCCGCATGAGTTTTCGACGTAAGGTCCAGTTGGCGGTTGTTTTGGTAGTTTTTTTGAGCAAGCTCTACGTCCAAAGGCCGGAACCCTTGTTCGCATTCAAACATTTCGGGCCATTCAATATCACTGCGCGGAAGAACCTGTGCTTCCAACATTGCATATCGCTGATCGTCTAAAGGCAGTGGCAGTTCTCCACGCTCGAAAGCGAGCGCAAGCGCATCACGAAAATCTTGATTTTTAGCAGCCATTATCGACGTGAGATCCGGTCATAACGTTTAATGGTCGGAGGTTGCTGCCACCAAAATCCGGGCTTCTGCACGCTGTCGTATCCGATATTGTAAATCCGATTAAGATATTTGTTGTCGAATTCCAACGCCGTTTTTGGTGGTGGGACACCATCGGGAATCGCGGTCAATTGAAACTTCGTTCCCGAATTCCGTGCACGCACATATCCGCGATAAACCACTTGTTGGGTCAGCTCTCTGGTCAAAGCTGCCACTGATTTTGTCGCCAAATCTGGAAGGTTTGGCGATACAGCCTCAAACGCATCTTCAAGAGCAAGCGAGCCATTTATGATGACGTACAATTCGCGTGACTTGGCCGGACTTTGAAACAAGAAATCACTGATCAAGACAGGCGCTTTCAAACCACCATCCACATGCGCTTGGCGCAGTTGAACACCCCGTTTCGGCTTGATGTAAACCGGAGGAAACAGCACTGGAATAGCAGCAGATGCGCGCAGTACCTTTTGAAACAGTTGTAATGAATTGGTGCGGCCATCGGCACCACCGCTTGCCAACAATCCCATATCCCAAACAACGAGTTCTTTGGAATCCAAGTTGGTTGTTGCAACATAAAGCCGTCGACCCTTTGCATGTTCTGATGCAACATCAGCCAGCAACTTAGGGGTCATATATTTTTCTATTCGCCGCTTGAGAGGCGTGTTGTCCAAAAGACTGTCTGAGAAAAATCCTCCGACTCCTCGATTTTTGAGAATGTCGGATTCTTTGGGGTTTACATAAAGTTCTTTTAAGAGCGCATCGTATTGAGGGCCCAGAAATGCGAACACCGACATCAATGCCCCAGTAGACACACCAGTGACAACATCAAATTTGGGACGACGTCCTGTCTTGCTCCATCCATTTAAAACGCCAACGCCGTAAGCCCCGTCTACTCCCCCACCTGAGAGCGCCAGAATCGTCAGGCGTCCCCTGGCGCCAACGAGTGACATATCAGGGTTTTCTGTTTGGACATCGTTGATCGCAACGGCTTCACTTGGTTTGAGTCCGCGCGTGTCTGGGCTTTCCGCAGGTCTGATCACGCAACCTGTGAGAACAAGCACGGACAGTAAAAATACCAATTGTCTAATCCGAAAGACGCTCAATTCACTTTCCACTCAAAACACATCTACAGACTTCGTCTGGATCGAACCTACTGCAAGGCACTGTTTGAGAAAAGCAGTTGCTGACTAATTTGTTAACGTTGGTTAACCATGTTCAATTGGACGAATTTCAAAGAAAAAGGCGTCGCTGTTGCCAGCAACGCCTTTCCATCATTTCGTATGTGCAGCCATCGACTGCACACTCAAGACAAAAACTTACTCTTCGTCTTCGTCGTCTGCGAATTCTTCGCCTGTTTCTTGATCAACGACTTTCATGGAGAGGCGAACCTTACCACGGTCATCAAAGCCCATAAGCTTGACCCAGACTTTGTCGCCTTCACTGACAACGTCAGTTGTTTTTCCAACACGCTCATCTGCCAGTTGCGAAATGTGCACGAGGCCATCTTTCGCACCAAAGAAATTCACAAATGCGCCGAAGTCGACTGTCTTCACAACAGTGCCTTCGTAGATCACGCCAACTTCTGGATCGTCAGTGATAGAACGGATCCATTTCACAGCAGCTTCAATTTCCTTGCCAGAAGATGAAGCGACCTTCACCATTCCATCGTCTTCGATGCTGACTTTAGCACCAGTCTTCTCAACGATTTCACGGATTACTTTACCGCCTGAACCGATCACTTCGCGGATCTTATCCGTTGGAATTTTGAAGCTTTCAATGCGTGGAGCAAACTCACCGAGTTCTGCACGACCTTCAGTCAAAGCATTCGCCATTTCACCAAGGATGTGAATACGACCGTCTTTGGCCTGATCGAGAGCCACTTTCATGATCTCTTCAGTGATGCCTGTGATCTTGATGTCCATCTGCAAGGACGTGATGCCTTCGGATGTACCAGCCACTTTGAAGTCCATATCACCGAGGTGATCTTCATCCCCGAGGATGTCCGACAAGACAGCGTAGTCGTCGCCTTCTTTAATCAAGCCCATCGCGATACCAGCAACTGGTGCCTTCAGTGGAACACCGGCGTCCATGAACGCAAGTGATGTGCCGCAAACTGTCGCCATAGATGATGAGCCGTTTGATTCCGTGATCTCGGAGACAGCGCGCAAGGTGTAAGGAAATTCTTCTTTGTTTGGAAGAACCGCACGAACCGCGCGCCAAGCCAATTTACCGTGACCGATTTCACGGCGTGATGTGAAACCTATACGGCCTGTTTCGCCAACAGAGTATGGTGGGAAGTTGTAGTGCAGCAGGAAATTTTCTTTGTACGTTCCTGTCAAAGCGTCAATGAATTGCTCATCATCGCCGGTGCCCAATGTGGCTACAACAATTGCCTGTGTTTCACCGCGTGTGAACAAAGCTGAACCGTGGGTGCGTGGCAAAATACCAACTTCGGATTCAATCGCGCGAACCGTTGAAAGGTCGCGACCGTCAATTCGTTTTTTCGTCTTGATGATTGAGCCACGAACGACTTTCGCTTGAACCGATTTGAACACTTCACCAAGGGTGTTGGTTTCTTCTTCGGTCGACTCTTCGGTCAGAAACTTCTCTTTGGCTTTTGCTTTTGCAGCATCCAAGGCAGTGTAACGGTCTTGTTTGTCAGCAATGGTGTAAGCTTTGTCGATGTCTTTACCGACGAGCTTTTCCACTTTCGCCATCAAGTCAGAATTGTCTGGAGCGATGTGCTCGCGTGGCTCTTTTGCGCATTTTTCTGCAAGAGCAATCACTGCCTCGATCACCGGCTGGAATTCTTTGTGGCCGAACATCACAGCGCCGAGCATAATGTCTTCAGACAAAATTTTGGCTTCTGATTCCACCATCAAAACAGCGTCGTTTGTTCCTGCAACAACGAGGTCAAGAGTGCTCTCATCCATTTCGTCGATGTTAGGGTTTAAGACGTATTCGTCATCAAT
>CALHHQ010000254.1 GCA_938030645.1 uncultured Rhizobiaceae group bacterium | reverse complement strand
GTGTTTGAACCTATCAAATGTCTGCGAAACTTTATCCAATTGGGTTTTCAGAAATTCCGGATTGGCAGAACGATGACCATTTAAGCGCATTTAACGCATTTTTGGTTTCTGCTCGTAGGTTGATTGAAAAACCTTACAGTGGCCGCGGACTTGGAGTGAGTGGAGAAGATTTGGCTAGCGTAGCTAGATCCGCTGTCGAACTCTCAAAATCTCCTATGACGTCGCACAGCGCACAAGTCTTCTTTGAAGCTGCATTTATTCCTCACAAGTTTGACGGCGCCGATGGTTTTTTGACAGGGTTCTTCGAACCCGTCGTTGAAGCATCAAAAAAACGCAGTGCCAAGTTCAGTGAACCACTCTACTTGCGACCTGACGATCTGGTTGATGTGACCGATGCAAATCGACCAACTGGTTTGGACAACAGTTATAGATATGGTTTGAAAACGGACGATGGTATTCAAGAATATTTTGACCGAGAAGCGATCAGCACAGGAGCATTGTCAGATCGTAGGCTTGAACTTGTTTACCTCAAGGACAAGGTCGATGCGTTTTTTATCCACGTTCAAGGATCAGCTAAGCTGAACCTGATTGAAGGTGGCATAATGCGTGTGACCTATGCAGCAAAATCAGGGCATCCTTATTCTTCTATCGCAAAGAAATTATGTGCTGATCTCGCCATCGAACCTGCCGATATGACGGCAGATAGATTGAAGCAGTGGATGTTGGACAATCCTGACCACCTTGATGAACTCCTTTTCCACAACCGTTCATTCATATTTTTCGAAGAAGTACTGGGAACAGATCCGGAAGCTGGTCCGATCGCAGCGGCAAAAACACCGTTGATTCCACATCGCAGTTTAGCGGTTGATCGAACACTTCATACCTTTGGAACACCTATCTGGCTAACAACTCATGAGCCTCTGCCAGAGGAAGATAAACCATTTGCTCAGTTGATGATTGCTCAAGACACGGGCTCTGCAATTGTTGGTCCTTCACGTTGTGACATCTTTATAGGAAGTGGTGACGATGCCGGGTTGAAAGCTGGTCGCGTAAGACATGCTGCAGATATGATTGTTTTCGTACCTGTTCAAAATTTTGATTTGAACGATGTGTTCAAGTCATGAAGAAAAACTCAAAAAACCTGTTGAACAGAGAAGACAAACACCTTTGGAAGAGAGTGGCGGAAACAGTCACCCCCAATTCTGAAACGCGAGGCAAACAGCTGGAACGAGAAATGGAAAAGCTGATGTTGTCTTCAACCAGTGCCGACGATTCGTTCTTAGCGCTTAACAGTATAAATTCTTTACCGACACGCGCGCCTGTGGTTCCTGAACCCTATCGCCCTCCAGTTCCCAAAATTTTAAAATCTCATCCGATTGAAGATCGAACATTGAAGCGATTGGCCAAAGGGCGACAACAAATCGATTCACGTATTGATCTTCATGGAATGACTCAAGATAGAGCTCGATTTGCTTTGCTCGATTTTCTACAAATGGCACAGCGAGCTGATCATAGAATGGTGTTGGTGATTACCGGTAAAGGCAATGAGGGCAAAGGTGTTCTGCGCCAACAAGTCCCAAACTGGTTCAACCTTCCAGAATTCTCTCCCTATGTGAACGGCGTGAAACAAGCTCACCTCAGCCATGGCGGAGATGGCGCGCTATACGTTCGAGTTCGAAAATCTGGCTTGGCAAAACGATGACCCCATTTGGCGAACACTTGCGAAAACTTCGGGATGAACGGGGTGTTACGCAAAAAGATATGGCTCGAGCCATTGGCATTTCGCCTGCTTATTTGTCGGCCCTGGAACATGGAAAGAGGGGACAACCTTCTTGGCCTATGCAGCAACGTATCGTTGGATTTCTCAATATCATTTGGGATGAAGCGGAGGAACTGCAACGACTAGCTCAACTATCTGACCCAAAGGTCAGTGTGAACACGGCTGATCTGTCCAGTCAGGCGACTCTGACTGCAAATCTATTTAGCAGAAACATTGGCAGTCTTAGCGAAGCCGATTTGATAAATATTCAAACAGCAATAGAAACTCGCTTGGCTTCAAAGAATAGAGCGTAAGTCAGCTTCTTTTTCGTTCACCAACCATCCATAGTAGTTTTCTTGGGGAGGTTTGGATTTCTTTCCTGAAGATTTGAGACGTTTATTTTTAGCCTTCAAAGCAAATGCGCGAATGCGCACGTTTCCAAGATTATAAAGTGTCGCTGTCACGCCAGGGTTCTTTGAAATGTCAAAACCGGCAATAGACTTATAGGAGTCGATTGAGTTTCGAATAACTGCAGCCATGTAAACCAGCGTGGAGTCTGGCTCCATAATTGTATTGTAGATTTCAGGCGCACGACGCGTTGACAGTTTTGGCTCACGTCTCACACGACTGCGAACAAGATCGTTTACTTTGAGGGCTGTGAGGGGGTTCAATTGACCCAAACCAAATGTTTGCCCAGCGTAAAAAGGTTGGAAAAAAACACGCCCCATACGGTGATTTGGCCATCGTCGGCCTTCTTTTGTTTTCCCGCGATAAGACACGTTCCAAACGTTCTCACGGCAAGACCAAAGTGAATAGCTGTTCTTAAATTTTGAGCATTTTGAAAAAGCGGGCTGAGCCACAAGTTTATCAATGCTGACGCCTTTGTATTGAAATGAAAGGTCCTGATTAAGATAAGCGAGTGCTTTTACATAATAACTCTGCAAACGATCTTTCGCGTCCACATTATATGTGTGTTCACCAACGAGAGCGCCGACGATGTGAATGGGGTCAATACCGAAAGTGGATGCTGCCTTTTTGATCTTACCCATCAACTTGCGATCTTTGGCCAATAAGTTGCGAATCTTTTGGTACTTTGCGTTGAAGGACGAGCCGCGTGTTCGTCGAGCAGAAGCACCTGGAACCTTTGGTTGGGTCGCATTGCGGTTGCCAGAAGGCACAAGCTCAACAGCGGAAACAGGGGCAGTGTTTTGTAGGGACAAGCCCGCGGCAAAACAAAGGATCAAAGGTAATTTTCTCATGACTCATTCATAATGGTGCAGGATGCAGAACAGCAAGTGTCAATTGCACTTGCTGTTCTCAATGCGTGAAAAAAGTCACAGGGGCCTGTTAGAGAATATAACGAGATAGATCGGTGTTTTTCGCCAAATCGCCCACATTTTTGCGGACAAAATCTGCATCGATCTTCAACGTTTCCCCACTTTTGTCTGGCGCATCGAACGAGATCTCATCAAGCACTTTCTCCATCACAGTCTGTAGACGTCTGGCACCAATGTTCTCGACGGACGAATTCAGCTCAACAGCAACATCTGCCAAAGCGTCAATCGCGTCCTCGGTGAATTCAAGATTGAAATCTTCAGTGCCCATCAAAGCGATGTATTGCTTGATCAAACTGGCTTCAGTTTCAGTGAGGATGCGTACAAAGTCATTCTTCGTGAGTGCGCGTAATTCCACACGGATTGGTAACCGGCCTTGCAGTTCTGGCAACAGATCAGATGGTTTGGACACGTGAAACGCTCCGGAAGCCACAAACAAAATGTGATCTGTTTTCACCGGTCCATGTTTGGTCGCAACAGTGGTGCCTTCCACCAATGGAAGCAAATCACGTTGTACGCCCTCGCGGGAAACAGAACCAGCTTTGGCATCACCGCCAACAGCAATCTTATCTATTTCGTCAAGAAAGACGATGCCATCATTTTCCACGGCGCTGACAGCTTCGGCGACGACTTGTTCGTCATCCAAAAGCTTGTCGCTCTCCTCGGCGATAAGCAGTTCATAGCTTTCTTTAACCGTGGTTTTGCGCTTCTTGGTGCGACCACCCATGGCTTTGGACATCATGTCGCCAAGATCAATCATGCCCATATTGCCACCGGGCATTCCAGGAATCTCAAATCCACCCATGGGTGAACCTGTGTCAGCAACCTCGACCTCAATCTCTTTGTCGTCCAATTCGCCTTCACGCAATTTCTTAATGAAGCTCGCTCGTGTGGCAGGGCTGGCGTTTTCGCCCACCAGTGCATCCAAAACACGATCTTCCGCAGCTTCATGAGCTTTGGCTTTTACGTCTTCACGCTTTTTCTCACGAACAAGTCCGATACCAATCTCAACAAGATCACGAATGATCTGTTCCACATCACGACCCACATAGCCCACTTCAGTGAATTTTGTGGCTTCGATTTTGATGAAGGGAGCGCCAGCAAGTTTTGCCAAGCGCCTGGAAATCTCTGTTTTACCAACACCCGTTGGTCCAATCATGAGAATGTTCTTGGGCATCACCTCCTCTTTCATGGGTGATTCCAGTTGCTGGCGGCGCCAACGGTTGCGCATGGCCACAGCTACGGCCCGTTTTGCATCGTTCTGGCCAATAATGAAACGGTCGAGTTCGGACACGATCTCGCGGGGGGAGAAGTTTGTCATAGGTATGTTTCCGCTTATTTGTCTTCGTCGAGAGTTTCGACAACGAGATTGTGGTTTGTATAGACGCAAATATCAGCTGCGATAGTCATGGCTTTGGTTGCGATATCTTCTGCTTTTGCTTTTGTGTCATACAGAGCACGTGCCGCAGCAAGCGCATAGTTTCCGCCTGAGCCAATAGCCATCACGCCATTTTCAGGTTCAAACACATCACCAACCCCTGTGAGGCAAAGACTGACATTTTTATCGGCAACCAACATCATCGCTTCAAGTTTGCGCAGATATCGATCTGTACGCCAATCTTTGGCGAGTTCGACGCAGGCGCGCATGAGTTGATCTGGATATTGCTCCAGTTTCGATTCCAGCCTTTCAAGCAGTGTAAACGCATCGGCGGTTGATCCCGCAAATCCACAAATCACATCACCACTTCCAAGTTTTCGAACCTTTTTGGAATTGGACTTCATGACGGTTTGGCCCATGGAGGCCTGACCATCGCCAGCGATGACAACTTTCCCATCTTTTCGCACCATGATGATTGTGGTGGCGTGGACTTTGGGCAACCAGCTTTCTTCAGATCTGCTCACTTTGATCTCCAAACGTGATGTGACCCTGCACCAATCAGGCTGCAGGCATTGGGCTATATGTATGGATTGAATCTACGATTGCAATTGTCATCAGTGTTAAGGTTCAAACCAGCTAAATATAGCCATCTTTCAAGAAGCCTGATAGGAAGCGGCCAAGCAAACGCAAAGAACTTCTAAAAATTGTTTTGGAGCAATTTTCATGACCCGCAAAGCTAGTGTAAAGCGCGCAACCAACGAGACGAATATCACAGTTGATGTAAACATTGATGGAACTGGAAAGTTCGATGTCTCAACAGGCGTTGGTTTCTTCGATCATATGCTCGAGCAGCTGTCTAAACACTCTTTGATCGACATAAAATTGAAGGCAAAGGGCGACCTTCATATCGATGATCACCACACTGTTGAGGATTGCGGGTGGGCGATTGGTCAGGCTATTCATGAAGCCTTGGGCGATCGCAAAGGAATTTGCCGATATGCATCGATCGATTTGCCAATGGATGAAGCGATGACCCGCGCAGCGATTGATGTGTCCGGTCGCCCTTTTCTTGTTTGGGACGTGGATTTCCCACGCGCAAAAGTGGGAACGTTTGATACGGAGCTTGTTCGAGAGTTCTTTCAAGCGTTGTCGCAAGGTGGCCGCATGACCCTTCATGTGAACAATCTTTATGGCGCAAATTCTCACCATATTGCTGAGACGTGTTTTAAGGCCGTTGCTCGTGCTTTGCGCGCTGCGACAGAATTCGACGCGCGCGCGAAAAATTCTATTCCTTCGACCAAGGGAACGTTGAACAGTTAAGCCATGATCTACACGATCCACATGGATAGAGATGCTAAACCCATCGCGGAGGATCGCACGGGAGAAAGTCGCTTTGACAGTCTCACAGCAATTCCGGAAGGCAAGGCCACATGGGCTCTGATCGCGCCTCCGTTTTGGTTGGCCTACCACAGACTGTGGTGGCATTTTTCACTCTACTGTTTGGTTGCGTTCTTCTTTCTTTCGCTTTTGGCCACGCCATTCTTTTTGGTGACAATGCTCGTAGGTGGATTGCCGGGTCTCTATTTGTTGATTGAAGGGCATCAATTGCGACGTGAACAGGCCACTCAAAATGGTTTGCATCATATGGGCACTGTTGAGGCCGTGAATGAGACAGAAGCCTTGGAACGTTTCTTGGCGAGTTGGCAAGAAGCAAAGACAGATATCGCGCCTTCGCCTAGTTTCACCGTAGGAAATACCAAATCAGACAACCTCGCCTTTGGCATCTTTCCGGAAACAGGTTCGTAGCATTCATGCGTGTTGTAATAATTGACTATGGCTCTGGCAATTTGAAGTCAGCTACCAAAGCGTTTGAGCGTTCTTCAAGAGAATCTGGTGTGAACGCTTCGATTGAACTCACGTCAAATGCAGAACGTGTGCGGTCAGCTGATCGTATCGTTTTGCCCGGCGTTGGTGCATTTGCTGATTGTCGCGCAGGACTTGATGCAGTTACCGGCATGGTTGACGTTTTAAACGAACGTGTTCGCGATGGAGGTGTTCCATTTCT
>CALHHQ010000253.1 GCA_938030645.1 uncultured Rhizobiaceae group bacterium | reverse complement strand
AAAAATATAAAGCCACCAATCAAAGCACCCTTATGTGATTTGAATTGGTTCCAAACGTCACGAGACAAAGAACGATGTTCAGAAACTGCTTGTTTGAGACCGTCATCTGCCCGAACTGTTGTGCTCTGATCAGTCATAGCGAATCCTCGGATCAAGCATTCCGTAGAGCACATCAGCGATCAAACTGAACAACACTATCAGCACCGCAAAAATGACCGTCACTGTTTGCACCACAGGCACATCCCCACCTTGAATAGCGAGAATGAGCAATTGCCCAAGGCCGTTCACCTGAAACACCTGTTCCGTAATCAACGCTCCCCCGAAAACGCTGGGCAGGTTCAACGCGATCACTGTCACAACGGGGATCATGGAATTGCGCAACACGTGAACCAAAACAACTGAACGTTCTTTCACGCCCTTTGCGCGCGCAGTACGCACATAGTCTTGAGTGAGATTTTCCAACATTGAAGCGCGCATATAGCGTGAGATTTGCGCTGCATTGAACAATCCCAAAACCATGATTGGCATGATCGATTGCTTCATTTGAAACACGAACGATCCCCAATCAGTCACTTCGTGTGTTGTGTCATAAATCGACGGAAACCACCCTAGTGTGACCGAGAACAATAAGATCATCAAAACGCCGGTAAAGAACGTCGGCACCGAAAATCCAATCATGGAAATGAACGTACCGATTTGATCAAATATCGAATATTGCTTGTAGGCGGAAATGATGCCCAATGGCACAGCAATCAAGATACCCACGATGTAGGAAATGCCGACAACCCAAAGCGTCTGCGGAATACGCTGGACAACCAAGTCCATCACTGGAGAACGCGTCGCATAGGAAATCATCCGTTGGCCAACTTCAAATTCGGTGCCCCACATTTGGTTCATCCAAAATTTGGGTTCAGTGAACACCAATTGTTTGAGCCACAACAGAAACTGAATGTGAACTGGGTCGTTGAACCCTAAAGACTCGCGGATTTTCTCGCGCACTTCCGGTGGAATCGTCAGCGGCATTCCAGCGGTTGGATCGGAAGGCGACAGTTTTATGACGATAAAGATCACCAAGCTGATGAACAGCATGGTGGGGATCGCAAAAAACAATCGTCGGATCGTATAGTTTAACATCTATGATAAGCGCCCATGAGAAAGTCTCATCCTTGCGCAAGGACAGATCGGCATTGTCTGTCATTGCAAAAAGATGAGAAGGGGCGATCCGAAGACCGCCCCTACTCCAAAAATTACTTTTTACGGTACCAGTCGGCAACGTTCCAAAGTTCAGAATCCCATGTGTTAATAATCACACCACCTAGGGTCACTGAAGCTGCGGAGACACGACCACGGTCAACCAATGGAACGATAGTCATGCTGTCTTTTGTCAGCATGTCGTTCATTTTCTTGGCCAGCTTTTGACGTTCAGCCAGATCAGAGGTTTTGCTCAGCTCTACAATCATTTTGTCATAGTCAGCGTTACAATAACGGTTGATGTTTTCACCTTGCCACTGTGATTCAGGACGAGGAGCCTTGTCACATTTGTATTGGCTCAAATAAACCTCAGGGTCCGTTCCATCAAACACGTTCGCGTACATTTCAACATCCGCATAGAACTTTTGTAATGTATCTGGAGACGCCGGGTCACCGCCGAAGAAGACGGAACCGCTAATGTTCCGCAGTTCGGTATCAACGCCGATGTCTTTCCAGTTTTGCTTGATGATCGCCTGGAAGTCCTGACGAACAGCGTTGGTAGAGGTTTGATAGGTCAGTTTCAGGACTTTACCATCTTTCTCACGGAAGCCGCTGCCGCCCATTTTCCAACCGGCATCTTCAAGCAGCTTTTTCGCGCCCTCAATGTCTTGTGTCAGGCATGCTGTATTGTCGGACGCCCATGCCGCAGGTGCAGGCACTAGGTTACAAGTTGGACGACCCGCTTGACCGTAGCCAATTTCAACGAGGAGAGGACGGTCAATCGCCATAGACAAGGCACGACGAACTTTTTCATCGGACAAAATAGGGTGCGGATGTTTGGCCGTAGAACGCTCGCCTTCAGGAAGATCAGGTGAAGGATCAGTCATATTCATTTCAATACGTTCGACCAGTGTGCCGAATGCAGACATTGGAACACCTTTACCACCTTCAGCCATTTTCTTCAAAACATCCGGAGACAGTTGCATGTTCCAAGCGTAGTCAAATTCGCCTGTTTCCATAACCGCACGACCAGCTGCTGCTGCATCGCCACCACCTTTGAAGGTCACACTTGCAAATGCAGGTTTTCCCTCTTCACGGTAGTTTTCGTTGGCCTTCATCTGGATTACGTCATTCGGTTTGAAGTTTGTAACCACGAATGGACCAGTGCCGATTGGGCCAAAGTTGGCAGATGTACATTCAGGAGCTTTAGCTCCAAGACAATCCTTGAACTGGGCCGCTTGAATGATGGGCGATTGGCCACCAACAAATGCATTATAAGGCACAGGCTTTGGCTCTTTAAAGTTGACAACAACCGTCAGCGGATCCGGTGTTTCAATATTCTCGATGCCTTCAAACTTTGCAGACTGTGCGCAACCACCAGCTGGGTCCATGCAATATTGTGCGGTGAAAGCCACATCAGCGGACGTGAAATCCGTCCCATCAGACCATTTAATTCCTGACTTGATTTTCCATGTGATCTTTTTGAGATCTTCAGAAACGCCGCCGTTCGCAACTGTTGGAATGCTCTCAACAAGAAGCGGAAACAGTTCGCCTTTTTCATTGAAGCGGGCCAGTGGCTCAACAATCATGGACGATGATTCAACGTCTTTCGTACCACCTGAAAGATATGGATTCAGAATCGAAGGGGCCTGCCAGTAAATGATTTTCACTTCACCATCACGGCCGCGCTTTCCTTCATGCCCATCGGCATAAGCACCAGAAACTGCAACCATAGCGGCGGCAGAACCAAGCAATAGAGTTTTGAGGCTTTTCATTTTAGTCTCCCGTTAGTGTCATGGTCGGTT
>CALHHQ010000252.1 GCA_938030645.1 uncultured Rhizobiaceae group bacterium | reverse complement strand
CAGCGAGATAACGAGTAGCGACCGGACCTGCCAGAATGCGAGTGAGATCCAGCACTTTAACGCCAGACAATGATTTCGAGCTGCTGTTCGGACTGTTGGATGTTGTATCAGTTCCCACAGTTTTCCACTCGACCAACGGCGCAGCTGCAACGGCTTGCCCCTGTTCGCTGGAATTCCAGTCTTCAAGACTGTTCATAGCAGCAGCACACCCACCCGCATCAACAATAGCAGTTTCCAGCTCATGCTTTTTCCAATCCGCAACAGCAGGTATGAGCCCATCACGGTCTGAATAATCACCAAGCACGGAAAGCGCAGCCGCACGATGGTGCGGCGCATTGGTGTGAAGGCGTATCCAACCATCAGAGGTTTGATAATCACCTGCAATTGGATCCCAAGGCGGCGGGATATCCCATCCGATCGGTTGCAGTGTCATGTTAAACCACAAAGACGCCAGCCGCTGATCCACATCAATCTGCGAATCTGCTTCGCCCATATTCAAATCAGCCATCACCCCCGCGACGCCAAATGATGCAGAAGCAAGTTCGGAAACTTCAAACCAAGACGAGAGATGCTGTTGGTTATTGATGTTGAACCGTGAAAGATCAACGCAGTTTTCAGCCTTTGGAAAGGCTTTCAACACTTCAGACAAAAACACATTCGTCATGCACAACACCAAAGTTTCAATTTTTCCAAATCAATGGCAATCTAAGCACAAAGATTGGCATAGAAGAAGAACGGCACAACACATGAGCGACAACTTAAAAGTAGCAACAGTTGGACTTGGCTCTATGGGATATGGCATCGCCTCATCCCTTGTTGCAGCCGGCATTGAAACCTTTGGGTATGATGTGAACCCAAAACAGACTGAACGCTTTATGTCTGAAGGAGGTGCAAAGGGCCAACTTGCAAAGGTAACACACGATTTAGATGCGCTTATCGTTGTGGTGCTTAATTCTGATCAAACGGAAGATGTACTGTTTGGCAAAAATGGTTCTGTGGAGAATATGAAGCCTGGAAGTGTGGTTTTGGCTTGCGCTACCGTAGCGCCAGAATTTGCTCGCCGAATGGAAGCGCGTTGCAGAGAATACAATGTCCACTATCTAGATGCGCCAATATCAGGCGGCTCGGTGAAGGCAGCGCAAGGAGCTTTGACCATTATGGCGTCAGGCACACCTCAGGCGTTCAAAGCAGCTCAAGATGTATTGAACGCGATTTCCGAGAAAGTCTTTCAGCTTGGCGATGCCGCGGGTGCTGGATCAGCCATGAAATCTGTAAATCAGCTGTTGGCGGGTGTACATATCGCAACAATGGCAGAAGCCATGACATTCGGCATATCCCAAGGAGTGTCTCCAGAAAAATTTATTGAAGTGATCCCCGAATGTGCGGGAACCAGCTGGATGTTGGAAAATCGCGCACCACATATTGCTGCAGGCGATTACACACCTCACAGTTCAGTCAACATCTGGCCGAAAGACTTGGGCATTGTGCTTGATATTGCCCGCGCCTCCGACTTTGACGCACCCATGACTTCGGCGGCCCTGCAGCAATTTTCATCGGCAGTTGAAATGGGTTTGGGCCAAGAGGATGATGCAGCAGTTGCAAAAGTCTATGCTCAAAATGCAGGAATAGCTTTGCCTGATGGCGACAAGAATTAGAGTGCAGAGCCAACTTTAAAAACCGCCTCATCAGATTTCCCGCTCAAAGGCATGGCTCACAAATCATTGTCAATTGAAGCCGAGGCGAAAACCAACTATCAGGGTGCATCTGCAATGAGGTCCTGCTTATGAACCCTCTCGCCCAAACTGTTTTGGCTTTGCCATTTCCTGCCATTGATCCGGTTATGTTTTCCATCGGTCCGTTGGCGGTGCATTGGTACGGTGTGGCTTATGTCGTCGGCATTCTATTGGGGTGGTGGTTCGCAAAGCGCGTGGTTTCCAACTCGAAACTCTGGCCGAATGGCAAATCACCAATTGAAGCAATCGATCTCGACGATTTTCTCACTTGGGCGGTGGTCGGCATCATTGCAGGTGGCCGCCTCGGCTATGTTTTGTTTTACAACTTCTCTTACTATCTCGCGAACCCACTTGCCATTCCGGCTGTATGGGACGGCGGCATGAGTTTTCACGGCGGCACTCTGGGCGTGTTGGTCGCGATGCTTCTATTCGCACGCAAAAGAGGTTTCAGCGCATTTTCACTGTTTGATGTCGTCACCATTGCGTCTTGCTTTGGTCTGTTTTTTGGCCGTATTGCCAACTTCATCAATTCAGAATTGTGGGGCCGCACGACCGATGTGGCTTGGTCGTTCGTATTTCCAAACGGTGGGCCACTGCCAAGACATGCAAGCCAGCTCTACGAAGCAGGGTTAGAAGGTCTTGTGTTATTTTGTGTTTTGGCGCTGCTAATTTTCAAGTTTCTAAAGCTTCACACCCCCGGCTTTGTGGCTGGCATGTGGGTGTTTGGTTATGGCGTTTCACGTATCATCGTGGAGTTCTTCCGCGAGCCTGATGCCCATATTGGTTTCATTGCTGGAGGTTGGTTGACCATGGGAATGGTG
>CALHHQ010000251.1 GCA_938030645.1 uncultured Rhizobiaceae group bacterium | reverse complement strand
CGATCAACAACAAGTTCAAGCGCGGTGTTCAGCGCTTCAATACATAGCACGAAAACCAGCAACCCGATTAGCGCGACGTACTGCCAAAGGTCTGCACCTGTCAAAAAAAACAAAACAAGGGCGATGGCGAAGAGCACGATTTCCAATCGTGCCGCCTCTTCCCGAAACAACACTTTTGCCCCAGCCATAGAATATCCAAAAGCTGCGAAAACGTGGCTCAGCCCTTTTTCTTCCATGCCCTTTTTTCGGAATTCTTCCATATCTGATACCCAACCGTTTGCTGCCAGATCTACAAGTAACATCTGCATATTTTTAAAGGGTTTAAGCTTGTTTCGCAAAAACTGACATCAAATCCGTGCGATCAACTGATCTAACACCATTGAATGGTTGAAATTCTGGCCTCGATAGGCTTTCTGTGACCTATGAAAGAACCTAAGTCACCTACACGCCAAGCAGGACCTTGGAGCATTCCAAACTTGCTCACCTATGCACGCATATTGGTCGTGCCCTTGGTGGTGTTGTGCTTTGATTTGGAAGAACGAGGCAAGTCGACTGACGCCGCCCGTTGGTGGGCCTTAGGCCTGTTCGTATTTGCCAGCGTCACCGATTTTTTTGACGGCTATCTAGCCCGTATTTGGCAGCAAACATCTTCATTGGGA
This sequence comes from uncultured Rhizobiaceae group bacterium, assembly GCA_938030645.1. Lineage (GTDB taxonomy): Bacteria > Pseudomonadota > Alphaproteobacteria > Rhizobiales > Rhizobiaceae > Pseudahrensia. Next base: position 3,964 of record CALHHQ010000251.1, on the reverse strand, counting down.
AAGATGCTCGATCCGATTGCAGACAAACTTCTGGTCTCTGCTTGCCTGTTGTTATTGGCGGCGGACGGCACCATCGCAGGTTGGAGCATTTGGGCAGCAATCGTGATTTTGAGCCGTGAAATTCTCGTGTCCGGCCTGCGTGAATACCTTGCAGATTTAAAGGTGTCTTTGCCTGTCACTCAATTGGCCAAGTGGAAAACCACTTTGCAAATGGTTGCCTTGGCATTCCTGCTCGCGGGTCCGGCCGGCGATAAAGTCTTTTCCTACTGCACCGAACTTGGTTTGATCTTGCTCTGGATTGCTGCGGTTGTAACCCTGATCACGGGTTGGGACTATTTTAGAGCTGGTCTCAAACACATGACTGACGAGTGATCATGGCTGGCGTTGAAACCAAGCTTGTTTATTTCTCATGGGTGCGCGAACGCGTTGGCAAGAGCGAGGAAAAAATCGTGTTGCCGCAAGATGTTACAACTGTGATGGATCTTCTGCTGTGGTTAAAACAGCGCGATGATGGGTTTGCGGCCGCGCTGGAATTCCCCGAGATCATTCGCGTCGCACTGGACCAAGAACATGTGGAGCACACTGCTGAAATTGGCGCGCCGCGCGAGATTGCAATTTTCCCACCTATGACAGGTGGTTGAAGACATGAGCGCTTTTGGTGTGACTGTTCGGGTTCAGTCGGAAGACTTCGATCAGGCTGCTGAGACCACGTTGCTAACCAAAGGTCGAACAGACATTGGCGCTGTGGCAACGTTTTCGGGGTTGTGCCGTGGTGAAGGTGAAACTCTGAAAGCGCTTGAACTGGAACACTATCCGGGCATGGCGGAATCAGAAATCGAAGCCGCTGCCAATGCAGCTGTGAAACGCTGGCCGATTGATGGACTGTTGGTCATTCACAGATACGGCAGAATTACGCCGGGCGAACAGATCGTACTTGTGATCGCCACCAGCAAACACCGCGATGCAGCGTTTGATGGTGCGCGCTATGTAATGGATTTCCTCAAAACCAATGCCCCTTTTTGGAAGAAAGAGCATCGTGTTGATGGTCAAGAAGCCAGTTGGGTTGATGCTCGAGAAGAAGACGAGCAGGCAACGAAACGCTGGAAATAGGCAACAATCCAATTTTCTCCAACAGTTTTTCCTGAGACTGATCACGATAAATTCTGGTGGTGCCCCCCGTTATAGGGTGACGGAAGATCAAACTGCTGTTTATGATTTGACATTTGGCTGTGCCGGCCAAGTTGAGGAAATGGGGGCTTAGTTATGGAAATCAACAAAGTAGAATTATGGCAGGCGGCTGGGCGCTTGGAAGAAGCAATGCGGTCGCTGGGAATATCAAGAATTCGCTATTCGACAGATCAAAGAGAATTGGCAGATGCCGTGTCTTTGATGGGGAAAGGCGCATTGGGCGAACATTTCAAGCGCTCGCTCAACACCCTCGCCCCCAGCAATTTCATGTGGATTGGTGCGGAAGACAAAGACGGGAACACTGTCGCTACATTGGCAGCTCGCTTGGATGACACGGGAAGCTGGTCTCTCAAGCGGTTTTTGATTGAACACTTTTGCCGCGTGATTGATGGAGAAGATGGAGAGCCTGCACAGGTGAACCCGCAAAGCGCGGCGTTTGCCGACAATATTTTTGGCAAGACCGTCTACATTGGTGAAACTTTTTGCGAACGCGACTGGCGCAAGGTCGGCTTGGCGACGATGATCGCAAAATACATGATTTTGATCACGTGGGACGAATGGAAGCCCGAAATCATATACGCATGGATTAGGAGAAAACAGGTTGAGTCAGGCGCCGCTGTTATCTGGGGTGCGACAGAAACCTATGAGACACCATTGATATTTGATGCGCCTCTAGCAGACGCCGATTGGGCTGACACATTTTTTTGCGGTGTGCGACAGATCGGAATCCATCAGATGATCCAGACTCTTAAAATTCGGGCACCGAGATTGGCATCGAATAGCCCACAAGGAAAACAGGCCCCGCCTTTGTTCTAAATGGCAGGAGCAATCTTTCATACGCCAGAGTCTGGTCTCCGAACTGGCTGGAGATGTAGTCGAAAACAGGTTCGCTGCTTTCGAAACAATCGTTTTGGGCAGCCGACACAACTTCACTGTAGTCATTCAACGAACCTGGCTTCAAGTTTGCATAAATCTGCGCTGACTTCTTTTCCAGACTTTCACCAAACAGTTTTGCGCCAATCGTGTTATTTCCAGAAAACACCAGATTAGCCATTGGGTCAGTTGGCTTAGGTTTTCCGAGAACTATTAGATCTGGCGAAAATGGCACAAACTCACCAAAGTCTGTGCCGCCATTTTTCGATTGGCGACGCCACATATCGTAGAAGAACCGCGCTTTCTCGTTCATTTGGTTTTTCTCAAGGTCTGCAATCGTAAACGTCGTACAGGTCGTGCTCATCACATAGCCCTTCCCTGAATGAGCGCTTCGCGGATCAAAGGCTGACACTCATCAATCAATTTTTCTTTTTCATCGTCGCTCAAAGATTCTGGAGACGAATGAGCAAAGTGTTTGAACATTATGAAAGATACGAAAGTGGAAAGCCCATAGTCTTCGACAACCGTTTGAAACTCTTCAAACCGCTGGTCTATGGTCTCTCCCACCACGAATACAACGCCACCCAATTCAACATACGTGTTCAAATTGCTGTCCCGATCTAATTTGGCTTCAGTTGCATCTGCAACAATTCAACGTAAATGGTGCGAAACAGCAAGGCATGGTTTAGCGGAGACAGTTTTCCAGAAAAAATGGCCGTCTCGGTTTTTTCGGTCAGTTGCTCCGCCACGCTCCATTCAGGTTCGGAAACAATTCCCGGCAAGCGCAAATCATACGGATCGACTCGATGGTCAAATGGAGGGTGAATTTGGACCGATCCCGAAGGTTGACCCACCCGCTTTGGCTTTCCGAGTTTTTCCAGAATTCGTTCGAAAATAAATTCAAGATTTGTCGCAGATTGATCGTGTTCTCTATCCAATGGATCGGGCCTCCTCAGGACCAAACGTATGCAGTTGGATTGAGAATTGACCTTTACGTCACAATTCGCAAGCCTGATTTTGTAAACTTGGTTTAAAACGCAAAAAAGCCTGACAACCGCGAAGTTGTCAGGCTTTCGAATTCAATTTTCGTTCGACTGATTAGCCAACAATTTCAGATTCAGAGAACCAAAACCCGATTTCGCGTGCTGCAGTTTCAGGAGCATCAGAGCCGTGAACTGAGTTTTCACCAAGTGACAAAGCAAACTCTTTACGGATTGTGCCGGCATCAGCTTCCGCAGGGTTTGTTGCGCCCATAATGTCGCGGTTTGCCAAAACGCCGTTTTCGCCTTCAAGAACCTGAACAACTGTTGGGCCAGAAGACATAAATTCTGTTAGTTCACCGAAGAATGGACGTTCGCTGTGCTCTGCATAAAATGCTTGAGCTGTTGCCAAGCTCATGTGGACGCGCTTTGACGCCACAACGCGCAAGCCAGCTTCTTCGAGCTTGGCTGTGATTGCGCCAGTGAGATTGCGCTTTGTTGCGTCCGGTTTGATCATTGAAAATGTGCGTTCGATTGCCATCGATTTAATTCCTGTCAAAAGGTTGGGAGGTCTTGAGCGAGGCTATAGACCAGCGCGACACATCCAGCAAGCAAAAGGGCAATTGCGCGCGCGGCGTAATTTTTGCAGTGTCGCATCTATTGAAGATCAAGGTCTGCTGAACAATGTCCCAATCTATGTTTGATTTGCCAGGGAAATTTTATAGGGGCAATTTGCACACACACTCGGATAAATCTGACGGGGCATTGCCACCTGAAGCGGTGTGCAGACGCTATGCCGATCAAGGCTACGACTTCATCGCTTTGACCGATCATTTTATAGGCAAATTTGACTATCCCATAACGGATACGTCCGCATTTCGAACAGACAGTTTCACCACGATACTCGGTGCAGAAATGCACTC
>CALHHQ010000250.1 GCA_938030645.1 uncultured Rhizobiaceae group bacterium | reverse complement strand
AAATGGCGGAGCGGAAGGGATTCGAACCCTCGAGACGATTCCTCGCCTACGCCCTTAGCAGGGGCGCGCCTTCGACCACTCGGCCACCGCTCCGTTGCCGTGGTTAAGGGAAAAGACGCGCGCAATCAAGACGCTAATTTCGTTGTTTTATATAAGCCCGTGCGAATGCTAAAAATAGCAGGCTTTGCATGATGTTTCAGTCGTAGCTGACGACTTCAAACTCTATGTTATCGTGATTTTGGAAATAGAACCGACGGCCGGGCTCGTAGTCGGCATGAGAGTGTGTTTCATACCCCATCACTTTGACCTTTTGTTCCATCGCATCCAAATCATCGACCACCACTCCAATGTGATTTAGACCGCCTTTTATTGCATAAGACGAATTGGCAGGCGCCGTTGTTTTTCCAGGCGAATAGAGGGCCACATAGGATTTCGCGTCGCCCACATGAGCAGAATACCCGCCATTGATTGCCTCCCCTTCCCAGCGCACCTTCCAACCGAACAATTGGCAAAGTTGTTCAGCCGTAGCCTTCGTGTCATCTACCGTGAAGTTGATATGTTCCAATTTTGCTGCAGTCATTTTAGTTCACTCCTAAGACGTTTCAGTGCTAATGGAAGGGCAGTGTAATTCCTCAAGTTAACTTGAGGTCAAGCAATTTTTTGAGGATATTTTATGCGCGCATCTGATTTGCTTTCCATCGGCGAAATTGCCCGCAGAACAGGACTCTCTGTCTCGGCCATTCGCTTCTATGAAGAAAAAGGATTGGTCACCAGCGAACGGAATGCAGGAGGCCAACGACGGTTTTTACGCCGTGATATTCGCCGCCTTTCATTTGTTTTGATCGCCCAAAAATTTGGCTTCACAATTGGTGACATCAAGAAGCACTTAGACACCCTGCCCGATGGACGGACGCCCACAAAGGCCGACTGGGCCAAAATGAGCCGAACCTTCAGGCAGGAACTCGATAAACAAATTGATCACCTTACCCGCCTTCGAGATAGGTTAGATGGCTGTATTGGATGCGGGTGTTTATCTTTGCAAAGCTGTGCGCTCTACAACCCAGATGACGAAGCCAACACGTTGGGTGAAGGGCCGCGCGTTTTGATGGGCGACGAACTGACCAACACAAGCAAAACCTGATCCTCAAATAGCCAACGGTTTGATTTTGGTGGTCAACATCAATTCATGCCGCCATAGTGAGTTTCAACTGCACACTCAATTGCGAAAATGCCTATGACAATCAAAGCTGTGTTGTTCGATAAAGATGGAACACTGATTGACTTTATGGGCACGTTTGGCCCGGCCACGGCGCGCGTGATTGAAAACCTGGCCAACGGTGATGTTGAGTTGATGCACGCCTTGGCGGATGTGACAGAATTCAATATCAAAACTTTGGAAGTGCTGCCTACGTCCGTTTTAATCGCGGGCAGTTTGGAAGATATTGTGCGCGACTTTGCACCTGTTCTTAAACAGCCCTACTCCGAACAATTGCTCGCCCATGTGGACGAACTGTTCGTGAAGTTCTCAATTGAAAGTCTTCAACCGTTTCCATTCACAGAGGCAACACTGGATGCGTTGTTGGATTTAGGTCTCACTCTAGGTGTGGCAACAAACGATTCCGAGAATGGTGCGATATCTCATTTGAACAAGCTGCAATTGTCTGATCGCTTTCGGTTCATTGCAGGTTATGACAGTGGCCACGGGGCCAAACCCAAACCCGGTATGGTGTCCGCATTCATCGATGAATGCGGGTTGAAGCCGGATGAAGTGATGATGGTGGGGGATTCAACCCACGACCTTATCGCTGGACGGGGAGCCGATGCAGTGTGTGTGGCGGTAACCAGTGGTGAAGCGGAAGCGGGTGATCTCGCTCCACATGCAAATCACGTGTTGGACGATATCAGCGCCCTGCCAGCGCTCATCAAAACACTGAACGAAAGCAACTCATGAAGAATAACATCCTCACTCTCAACGCTGGTTCGTCTTCTGTAAAATTCGCACTCTTCGATGCAGACGCGGATTTGGCTTTGGTCTTGAAAGGCCAAGTGGATGGGATTGGCTCTGACGCCCGCATAAAAATCAAGCGGGCAGACGGATCTGTTATGGTTGAACGCGATCTTGAAGAAGGCAAAATACAATCACCGAGCGATGCACTCATCACCGTCATAGACGAGCTGCGCGCCATTGCACCTGATGCAAAAGTGCAAGCCGTTGGTCATCGCATTGTCCATGGGGGCGTTCACTTTGAAGGCCCGGTTTTGCTGGATGATACTTGCCTCAAAACACTTGAGGAACTCACGCCGTTCGCACCATTGCACCAACCGCACAATTTGGCGGGTGTAGCGGCTGCACAAAAGGCATTTCCAAACGTGCCACAGATCGGGTGTTTCGACACCGCCTTTCATCGCTCGCATCCGTGGGTCAATGACACGTTCGCCTTGCCCCGTGAGCTTTACGAAAAAGGCGTGCGCCGGTTCGGTTTTCACGGCCTTTCATATGAATATATCAGCATGAAGCTCGACGAGATCGCACCGCATTATCAAGACGGCAATGTGGTCGTTGCGCATTTGGGCAATGGGGCCAGCATGTGCGCCATTCGCGATGGCCAGTCTGT
>CALHHQ010000249.1 GCA_938030645.1 uncultured Rhizobiaceae group bacterium | reverse complement strand
GTCGAAGACATCATCCGCCGCGAACGCCAACGCGAGAAAGCCATTGGTGAAATGGAAGCGATGAAGAAAGACGGGCGCTGGTAGATGAACCGTCTCGAAGACTCTGCCCTAATATTTGGACGCATGATGCGGGTTTCTGAGCCGCATTTGATTGAGCGTTATAATCAGGCGCTCAAAGGGTTTGGTTTGAAACAAACCAAGCTCACATCTTTTCGCATTGATATGACGGGTTTCTCTCCCGAAGTGGCAGATGAGTTAGGGGACCGTGAATATCTCGACCCCCACGGTATCAACCGTCGGTTCATTATTTTGTCGCCCACGCAAATTGAATTGCCTGTTGTGCATACGGCGTTTTCCAATACTGGCAAACTGATGCACCAGTTTTTCGATGGCAACCGCCGCGCGATCAATGCGCTCACGATCAAAGATGTATTGTATGGTGAGATTGATGACCCCGTTTTAGAAGCTGGAGATATCGAAGACTTGCTCTCCATTGAGCAGGTGGAATTCAAAGTGTTCACGGGGCAAAATATTGCTCAACAAGCCTTGGATTTGCGCCTGCTGATGGACCGTCTGCGCAAAGAGCCTGACGCTTGGCGTGATGATGATATGCTGCATGAAATGGTACGATTATCGAAAGCGACGGGTGATATTCGCGAAAACAATCTGGTGCCAACTGAAGTTGTCTTCCGCCACAATACATTCTGGTCGAGCCATTTTGGCGGTGTTTATGTGTTCATCGATGATGACCAAACCACGGTCATTGGTGATGCTTCGGCTCCCGGTTTCCGCCGGTCGCGGCCATGGCAGGTGAGTTACATCGATAGCAAAGATACGGAATTGATCTGGCGGTTTTTGATCGAGACCAAACGCGTGCAAAAGCCGCGCGGGTCTTGGATTGAGAAATCAGGCTATATCGACCATCGCATTGAAATGTTGGTGACGGCACTTGCTTTCCACGGTGATCCTAAGGGCAAACACGACCCTGAAGACAAACGCTGGGTGAAACGTTGGATCAATAACAACACGTCGATGATTGAGAAGGAAGGAACATTGCCGTTTCTCCTTTGGGCCAAACGCGAATATGAATCATGGGCAGATATTGACCTTGATGAAATTGATGCACGGGGGCGGTTTATTCTGTCACGTGCCAAACCCGGGCATGACGACAATTGGTTGGTGAACCGCCTCATTTCAGACCAAGTTCAATTTGATTTCGTTTCTCGCTTTGTTTTCAACAAACCTTCCTTCTATGGTGATTACGAAAATTGGAGCGAGGGGCTGAAGGAACATGTTGTGAAAATTGTTTCCAACACCTACTTGAAGAACAAAGAAGACTTACGTGAACGCCTTTACGGCTTCGACGAAGACTGAGGATGCTATGCTAGACCCTGTGATCAATTTCTTTGAATGGATTTTCGACCGTATTGGACGCGGGATCGGCTACATCATTGCCGCACTGCTTTGGCCGTTTGTCGCCTTTGCTGCTTGGACGCGCAAGCGAGGCGTCATCATCAAAGGTCTGGTTGCGATCATCATTCTTGCAATTGTCTTTGGTTATGGCTTCTTCACATTCCAAACCCAGTATTGGCGCGGGTTTAACACGAATTTTGCTGCGAATTATGATTTTGGGTCTCGCTCGTCCAGCCCAGGTGAGGAGATTGCGGGGCAAGCAGGACAGTGTGGTCCGTCCGCGATCATTCAAGTTGCCGCTGATCTTACCGATTTCAATGTGAACCAAAACACATGGATCCCGTCTTCTCTGGTTTCTAAGATGGGATTGTTCGGTCTTGATTGGAAATACACACCTTGGTTCGACAACAAGGCAGCGTTTCAACTAGGCATCAATAATATTGTTCGCCGCACGACGTTTGAAGCAGTGGATCGTCTCGGCCGTGTGCGCGGTACATCGCAGATAGATCAAAGCCTTCAAGATGCGCGCCAAAACATCAACTACCCTGAAGATCGCTGGTGGTTCTCATTCTCTCCGCTTGGTTTTGCGTCTCCAACGCCTTCATTTTACCGTCGTGCGGCCGAGAACTTAAACGAGTTCAACGCCAAGCTTGAAAATTGTACTGCATTGTTCGACCCGCGCGCCGATAACCTACTGAGATTTTTGGACCAAATGTCGAATACGATGGGCTCAACGTCTGATGTATTGAGTAGGCGCATTGAGGCCAGCAGCGCTGGCTGGTTTGACACCCGTGCGGATGATCGCTTCTGGTTCACTTATGGCCAGCTCTACGCGCTGAATGGCATTATGGCGGGAGCAAAGGCCGACTTTGACGATGTCGTTCTTGAAAAGAAACTCAGCAAGGTTTGGGACAAGATGCAGGGGCAATTGAAAGCTGCTTTGGAAATTGATCCATTGATTGTTTCCAACGCCGCGCAAGACGCTTTCATTATGCCGTCGCATCTTTCGACGATGGGTTATAACCTGTTGCAAGTGCGCACCAGCATGACTGAGATGCGGGATGTTCTCGACCGATAAACTCTAAACAACTGAATTTATTGCGATTGCGACAAATGCAACTCGTATGAGTAGTGTTTTGTTTACAAATACAACCTATAGATGTATTTAACAACCGAGGGTGCGCAACTTGATTCGTGCCTTTTGTTATTCATTGTTGCTGATCCCCCTGCTTTTCCTCAGCAACAGTGTCTCGACCCGTGCCAAGCGGGTTATCATGAGGACCCGGATCAATCCGCCCGATCCGGGTTCTCTACTTTTAATACTGTGTAGGATTGATCTCCTTATTTTGGCGCGACAGCATTTTCCTCTGGCTCTGTCTGGAAACAGACAGGGCCCTTTTTTCTTGTCTTTCGAAAAAACGCAGCTTATGAAATTCCTATGACAAATAAATGCGCAACAAAACTCTGGTGGTGGGTTCGCTAAAGGCGGCCACGGGAGAGCTTTGTTTCAAAACACCCAGACCGCCCCAATTTCAGGGCGGTTTTTTTGTGCCTGAATTTGATGATGGTCAGGCACATAACAAGGAAACGGATCATGTCCGCAGACACAAAACACGACGATTATACAACCGAAGGCGGGGTGATTGTTTCGCGTGAGAGCTTTCCGACCCCTTACGAAGGCGCTGTTCAGACTTACACCGACAAACTCGACCGCCGTAGAGGAGCCGTGTTTTCTTCGAACTACGAATATCCAGGGCGATATACACGGTGGGACACTGCGATCATTGAC
>CALHHQ010000248.1 GCA_938030645.1 uncultured Rhizobiaceae group bacterium | reverse complement strand
ATACTCAGTATTATGAAGAAATGTATTGGGAAAAATGGTGCGCAGATGTCTTTTTGTTTGAAGGCTCCAATTCCGGTCTGGCGAAAAAATTTAGCCGCGCATTTAAGTTTGTGAGCAAGGGGCGAAATTTTAAAGCAACCTTTCAGGGTGATTTTAAGCATAAATCTGAAGCGAATCCCAAATCCAATAACGATTCTGTGTTTTCAGGCTGGGCACGGCCGAGTCCTGATGCCCCAAATGAATCCACCTATACTTATTGTATTGATGATGAAGATGCAGCGAGACCAATGAGGACGGTTCGATGGGTTCATGCAGACTTGAACGGTGCGAAGCTTGATGAATCGCTCAACAAGATTGAATGGTGGGTTTGGGTGTTGCTGCCGTTTATTATTTTCTTAGTGGCGGTTGTTGGGTTCTTCACGTTAACTAGAAAATTGTTGATTGAAGTTTTGTCGGAGGTTGATCGCTCGGAGGGTGCGATAAAATCTCGATTGAATGAACACATATATGATGATCGCGATGAATACTTGTTCGATGCAGTGAGCAGGGAAATAAACAATCCTGCGAACAAAGGTAAGGTCGTTGCTGTACAATATGGTGCCGCACATATGGATTCTTTGTATTCAAGTTTGGAGGAAGTGTTTGAATATCGCATCGTTGGCACGCGTTCGGTCTTGGCCATGGCGGAAGAGCCTGTAGATGCAAACCTAGCTTCTGTGGATTGCTACGGGGCAGCTTAAAGTCGTTACGGTGATCTTATGGGTCACGATATGGGCGATTTCAAAGACTTTGAACCTTGCGACACTGAAGTTCCACGGTTGATAGCCCCTGTTGCCAATTATGAAGTGGTGGTTGGCGGAAAATGCGAGGCTAATCTAAATTTGGATTTAGCTGGTTAAATTCCAAGAGCTGAAACTCAAATCCCATCTTGCCAATCCATCTCCTTCCTGACTTGATGGAACACTGTTCCAACCAGAGTGTTTCCCTTGCAAGAAAATCACGTTCCGTCCGGTGGACGTCGGGCTTGGCTGGTCTGGTCGCTTGCTGCTTCTGCATTCGGATATGCGTTTTTTCAGCGGGTGATGCCCGGGGCGATGGCCGATGATTTGATGCGGGAATTCGCCATTGGTGGCGCATTGCTCGGCACTTTGTCGGCGCTGTATTTTTACCCTTATGTGTTTTTACAGGTGCCGCTGGGCGCGATGATTGACCAGATCGGTGCGAGGCTCTTGATGAGCGGTGCGTTGTCAGTTGCGGCTGTGGGTTCAATTTTGTTTGCTGTATCCGATGCTTTATGGCTGGCATATATCGGCCGCACGATGATCGGTATTGGTTCCGCCGTTGGCTTTTTAGGATCGTTAGCGATCGCAGGAAAGTGGTTCCCACCTGAACGATTTGCGTTTTTGGCGGGTCTTTCCATGTTTTTCGCAATGATCAGCGGAATGTTGGGTCAAGCGCCATTGGCCTTGTTTGTGTCGGCATATGGATGGCGCACAAGTGTTTTGGCGACGGGCATATTTGGCGCAGGTCTCGCGCTGTTGATTTTCTTGGTTGTGCGAGATTCACCAGCGCCTGTTTCAGGTAGGGTTGCGAAACTAAGTTGGAAGGGCGTTGGAGAGAGGCTGTTGGTGGCTGCCCGTTTGTGGCGGGTCTGGCATATTGCACTTGTGGCATTGGCCATGTCTGGCCCCATGCTCACAATTGCAGGCTTATGGGGTACACCTTATCTTTCTGCGGCTTATGGATTGAGCAAGCCAGAAGCTGCTTTTTATGTCTCATTACAGTTGTTGGGTTGGGCGTTCGGGGCGCCTTTTTGGGGGTTGGTTGCTGACTATACAGGCAGGCTGAAGCAACTGCTGGTTTGGCCTGCACTGTGCCTAACTTTGTTATTGGCCACGATTTGTTTCGCGCCAAGTCTGCCTCTTTGGCTCACTGTTGTTTGTTTTACGGGAACAGGGTTTTTCGGCTCCTGTATGCCAATCACGTTTGCGCTGGGACGAAAAGTGACATCACCGGATATCAGCGGTTCTGTTACGGGAATCATCAATTCGTTTACGGTGCTGTCAGGTGCTGTGCTGCAACCTGCAGTGGGCTATGTGTTGGATCGTCTTTGGGATGGTACTGTGGAGGCTGGATCGCGGGTGTACAGACCTGAAGACTATCAAACTGGCTTTGTTCTTATATTCCTCACTGCATTGGGTGGATTTGTGTTCTCATTGTTTTTGAAGGAAACATCTGCAAATGAGTTAGAGGAACGGCCTAAGTGACTTGACAAATAACCGCAATCGGCAATATCAAGCACTCAAGAAATTGGTGCACCCTTTGACGGGTGCTTTTTTGTGCTGGCTATTCGGGCCGCACCCACAGAATGGTTGAACTGATGAAAATCAAGAACTCACTCAAGTCCTTAAAAGGTCGTCACCGCGCAAACCGTTTGGTTCGTCGTAAAGGTCGCGTTTACATCATCAACAAAGTAAACCCACGCTTTAAAGCACGTCAGGGCTAAAACCAAATTCTATCTTGGTATTGTAGACCGGGGTGCGGCGTTTCTACGGTGTGCTCACGGTTTTTTGCGTTTGACGTTAAGGCTAGGGCGGTTATCCTGCCATTATGCCTATACTTCATCGCCTCGTCATCTCCAGCATTTTTGTCCTCTCGACGCTTCACGGTGCTGTTGCGCAAACCTCAACAAATGAAGACCTGCCGTCGACCGCGCAAAAGCCTGCTATTGTTGATCAAGAGCAGGCGGATAAAAACGCTGCTGCTGCGAAAACTGCAAAGCCTGAGTTTGAACTGGCAAAAGACCTGGATGGATTGTTTGCCCAATTGGGGAAAACCAGAAACACGCGTCGTGCCAAACGAATATCTGGGCGTATTTGGGAACTTTGGCGCGAATCTGACAGTAAATCAGTTGATTTGCTAACCGGATGGGCCAGCACAGCGATGAGCGCCAAGCGGTTTTCCCAAGCGCTCGATTTGTTGGACCAAGTTGTTTATCTGCGTCCCGATTTTGCGGAAGGCTACAATCAACGCGCCACACTTCATTTTATGATGGAGAATTATGCCAAGTCTATTTCTGATATTGAGCGGACCTTGGCTTTGGAACCTCGACACTATGGCGCGCTCGCTGGTCTTGCATCTATCTTTGAGCGGTTGAACCAAAAAGAACGAGCGCTGGACACTTGGTATCGAACGCTTGCAGTCTATCCGGCTATGAAAAGCGCACAAAATGCTGTTATTCGTCTTGAAGAACAACTGGCGGGTAGCGGAATTTAGATTTTGAAACGTCTCTGAGACTTTTTCCGTATCTTCAACAATTGATATCCATGTTTCCGAGAGGCATCGGTGAAAGTTTTGACTACTATTCTTATGGTCTTATTGATCGTTGCAGCAGCCCTGTTTGCTTACACGCGGTGGCAGGTTCAACAAATCGAAGCTAAATACCCGCCAGTCGGGCAATTTGCTTCGCTTTCGGGCGCAAAACTTCATTATTTCGATGTTGCCGCCGAAGTTGACGGTGATACGGCTGTCATGTTCGTTCATGGGGCCAGTGGTAACTTAAACGACCAGCGCGGTGCATTTGAAGGTGCTCTTCAGGGCACGGCGCGGTTGATTTTTGTTGACCGTCCTGGGCTTGGATATTCCGAACGTGGCGGTGCGGAAACGCCTGATCTTCAAGCCAAACAGTACAAATTGCTGCTGGATGAGTTGAAAATCGATAAGGTTGTGTTGGTTGGTCATTCATTGGGCTCAGCATCAGTTGCTGCATTTGCCGTGCTCTATCCTGACCGAGTCAAAGCGCTGTTGTTTTTAGCGCCTGCTACTCATCCTTGGCCAGGCGGAGTAAACTGGTATTACGATGTTGCCTCCTGGCCGATCATTGGGAACCTGTTCACCGAAACCATTTTGGCACCTGTCGGCATGGCTTCATTGCAACAAGGCGCAAAGAGCGTGTTTGAACCCGACCCCATGCCGGCGGACTACGTGGACATTAGCGCGACACCTTTGGTGTTTCGCCCCGCGGTGTTCCGCAACAACGCGCGTGACGTTGCGGGGTTGCTGGAGTTTGTGACGAAGTTTTCGCCGCGTTACAAAGAAATCAAAGCGCCCACGCTCGTGATCACTGGCAACAAAGACGACATCGTTTTGCCCTCAATACACTCGGTTGGTCTAGAGCGCGATATTGAAGGTGCAGAATTGATTGTCCTTGATGGAGTCGGCCACAAGCCTGATTATGTGGGCAGAGACAAGGCGGTGTCGGCGATCAAAGCATTTCTGAAATAGCTGATGTTGTGACGCCAATTTTGATGGTTAATGAACACTGCCTTGTCCATCACTGCCGATATACGCAATGCGCAACATGTTTGTGGAACCAGGCGTACGCAATGGTACGCCTGCTGAAATAATAATGCGGTCTCCGGGTCTGGCAACACCTTCACGAAACGCCACACGGCATGCTTTGTCGACCATATCATCCAAATCAGTCGGGTCGGGAGTGGTGACGGAAAACGTGCCCCAAGTGAGACAGAGGCGTCGCGCGGTCTCAGGTACAGGCGAAAGCGTGAGGATTGGTTTTGATGGACGTGTACGCGCAGCACGCAGACCAGTAGAACCTGAGGCTGTGAAACACACAATGGCTGCCAAATCCAAAGTGGAAGCGATTTCAGCTGCACCAAACGAAATAGCATCCGCACCAGTAGGTTCAGGCTCAGGTCGCTGGGCTTCAATCGTTGCCGCATAGCCTTTGTCGTTCTCAATTGATTCTGCAATCGAGTTCATAGTGCTGACAGCTTCAAACGGATAATCTCCCGCTGCTGACTCAGCTGACAACATGATTGCGTCTGCGCCTTCGTAAACGGCGTTCGCCACATCTGATACTTCTGCACGGGTTGGCACCGGTGACGTAATCATTGATTCCAACATTTGCGTTGCCACAACAACAGGACGCCCGGCCTTGCGGCATTTACGGATCATCTTTTTTTGGATGGACGGCACCATTTCAAGGGGCATTTCCACACCCAAATCACCACGTGCCACCATAATGGCGTCAGACATTTCGATGATATCATCGAGGCGTTCAACAGCTTGGGGCTTTTCAATCTTAGCCATGAGGCCAACTTTGCCCTGACAGATTTTGCGTGCTTCTGCCATGTCTTCAGGGCGTTGAATGAATGAGAGGGCAACCCAATCGATATCTTCTTTCAACACGGCCGCTAGGTCTTTGTGATCTTTTTCCGTCAGCGCACCTGAACGCAGTTCTGAATCGGGAAGATTCACGCCTTTCTTGTCAGCCAGCCATGTTCCAGACACAACTTCCACTTTTGCCCAGCCGCTCCCTGTTTCGACCACTTTCAAATTCACTTTGCCATCGTTTACCAATAGGCGATGGCCGATTTGCATAGCATCCAAAATATCGGGGTGGGGCAAGTGGACCCGTTCGCTGTTGCCAGGTGTGGGATCGCTGTCCAAAGTGATCTGGTCGCCGGGTTTGACGTCCAATTCGCCCTTTTCAAACGTTCCCAGTCTGTGTTTCGGGCCTTGGATGTCGGCAAGAATACCGATGGATGCGCCGACATCTTCTTCGACCTTGCGGATGTTCTTCACAGTTTCGCGCATAAGGTCATGGCTTGCATGGCTCATGTTGATGCGAAACACATCAGCCCCTGCCTCATGAAGCTTTCTAATCATCTCAAGCGTGTTGGATGCGGGGCCAAGTGTGGCCAGAATTTTTACCCTGCGGGAACGTTTCATTGGGTCTCTTGTTCTTTCTTCGTTTGGTCAGCTTCGTTGAGGCGAACTTGCCAGCTCTTTTGATTGCCAGTGTCGACTTCAAAAAAACCAGTCCGTTCAAAACCGCGTGCAAAGCAGTCTTTTAGACCTTTGATTTTGTATTGCTTGCTTGAGGTGCACATGAACACCGGACCGCGCCAGCGACCGCCAGTGTCTGCATCTTCAGCATGTAAATAGTAGTAGCGGGATGACAGGTCACCCTCGACGAGTGAGGCGCAAACTTCTGGTGGAATGCGCCACCAGCCTTGCACCGTCCAGTCACCTTTTTCACGATACCCCACGGAAACGCCAACGAGCGATTTCGTATTGTTGCACACTTTAAGATCAGCGTGTGCAACAGGCGCTTGCATTGCAAACGCTCCGCTAAACATGACAGCGGACACAAAGATTTTGGCAATTTTCAAACGTTTGAAATTTGGTTTGAATCGATATCTCATAGTGGTCTGTGTTGCCTTCTTAGGGGGACACTGTCAACGCGACTGCGCACTTTCTAACGACCTTTGGGGCGCGCTATCCAAATTCCGAGCAAAATGAGTAGTGCACCCGCAAATTGGACAATTGTGAGATGCTCATCAAATACAAGCCACCCAAGCAACGCCGCCGCGAGTGCCTCGACGAAAATCACAAGTGATGAGAATGTTGCTGATAAAGAGCCGAGAGCCACGGATAACAAGCCTTGGCCCCCCGAATGACTGATAAACCCTAAAGCAAGCAATGCCATAACACCGGTCATTGTGGCGGGGATGAGTGATTGACCTGAAATCAAGACCACCACAAACAAAACCGCAGCTGTTACGCACGTGCTTATGAATGTGAGTGCACCTGCAGAATGGGTTCTGCGGCCAACACGAACGCACAGGAAATACAGGCCAAAAAACATCGAAGTGATGATGCCATAAATGTCACCCCACAATTGTTCGGGCGCGATGGAATAGGTACTTCCAATCAGCAGAACAGTACCAACCAGGCAGATAACAAGCCCTTGAAGCGTGGCTTTGCCAACAGGTTCTCCGATGAAAAGACCGGAGAATAGTGCGACCCAGACGGGTGCTAAACACGATAACAGGGTGGCGTTTGTGATTGTGGTGTTGAGAATGGACAAATGCCAAAAGAACAAATCGCCAGCGAAAAATATTCCGCCAAGCAAAATGCTGCGGTTGAGTTTTAGAGTGTCGCGAAGTCTTTGATTGCTTTGGCGTGCTTCAAAATAGGCCCACAACAGCAATAAGGGCAAAGCAAGCGATGCCCGCCAAAATGCGCTGGCAAAGGGGCCAACTTCTGCATAACGCACAAATACGGGGGAAGACCCCATAGCCACTGCGCCAACGAATAGGGCACTAAATGCAAGTGGAAAGGCCAGGTTCGCTTTAGCAGGCAATGTGTCTTTTTGGGCATTTTTTAAAGACGACACTGCGCGATCCTGATGTTGATCCGAGCCAAGGGCTGTGACAAGACGCTTTATTCTATACACGTTCTTGCGTTGCACGGAATATGTAGGTGATTGAATTGGCAGAGCAGGTCATGGTTTGAGCGAGCATTTTAAATCATTTGATACAGTTGACGGTGATTTGGAGTGCGGAATCCTGTTGCTCTGTGATCATGCGCGCAACA
>CALHHQ010000247.1 GCA_938030645.1 uncultured Rhizobiaceae group bacterium | reverse complement strand
TTGCAACGTTCAGATTTGGTAGCTGAAGGCCGCAGACAGTTGGTGGGTTTGAAAACCAAAGACCCAAACAAAGTGTTGGAAGAAGGCGCACAACTTGTGCTTGATCCAGAACAGGCGATCCCGATGAAAATGATCGGCTTCGTCACGTCATCTTATTGGTCGGGAACCTTGGGGCACTCTATCGCCATGGCTGTGGTCGAAGATGGTTTCAACATGATGGGCAAAACGCTTTACGTTCCGATGCCCGATGAGACTATCGAAGTCGAAGTCACGAGCACTGTTTTCTATGACCCTAAGGGGGAAAAACTCAATGGCTGATTCTATGATTGCTGACCGTCAAGAAGTCGTTGCCGGATTCAAATTTGCCAACAGTTCAGTATCCATTGAGGCAACTCCAGCTGCTTCTCGCACGAATTTGCGCGCCACGCCTGCAGGTGCAAAATCATTTGGCAAATCGGTCAGCCTAGACCTCCCAACTAAAATGCATGAGACCGCTGCAAAAGCTGGACGACATGCCCTAAAACTTGGGCCTGACGAATGGTTGTTAATCGATACAAAAAACGTCAGCGACAGCATGGTGCCACGTTTGGCCAACAAGAATTTTTCAGCCGTCGATATTTCTCATCGCAATTGCGGCTTTGTTATCTCTGGCGCAGGCGCTGCCAACACGCTGAATGCCGCCTGCCCACGCGATCTCTCGCTCGCGGCATTTCCCGTCGGCACATGTTCGCGCACCTTGTTTGGCAAAGCCGAAGTGGTTTTATATCGCACCGCAAAAGAAACATTCCGGTTAGAATGTTGGCGCACATTTGCGACTTACGTGCGAGACTATTTGGTGGAAGCTGCAAAAGACGCGCATATATAGTCTGACATCGTAGACGCAGGCTTTCCCATTGGGTATCTAGGTTACAGCCTTAAAGCCGCCTCATGGCCAAGTTACGCGCGAGTTATGAACGAAAATCCAACCGTGAAAAGCCGCGCCGTATTCTTCATCGGTGGCTATGACCCGAAATCTCCAGAAGCATTTTACGACCGCCTCGACAAGGAGGCAGGACGTTACGAAGTGTTGCGAGATGTGGAAGTGGACGGTGGGGCAACCAAAGCTAATAAAGCCACCACCAAACGCGTTTTTGAAACCAATCACGACAACACAATTGTGAAAACCGAATTCAATTTTGTTTCTTTGGACGACATTGTTCTTAAGGACTTTGATCAAACTTTTCTCATTCGGCTTTGGCGCTATCTCAAGACGTTTACAGACTACATAGTGAGCGGAACGGGTTTTGCATTTATCAAACACGCGTGGCGATTTTCACTCTATTTTTTCTATCCATTCATCATGCTTTTGATTGGGACGCTGGTGAGCATTTCTCTCGCAGGGATGATATGGAATTCGGGCGTGTCTCTATCTTGGTTGATGGCACCGGTCATTTTCTTGGCCACATTTTCTGCCTTCATTCAAATGGTTGCAAAGAGATATTTTGTGCTGCATTTGATGGATCTATGGAGCTTTTCACGCGATTTCATCTATCGCTCTCGAACGGATATTGACGACAAACTCCAATCCGTTGGGGCAGCAATTTCACATGCCGCGAACAGCGGTAAACACGATGAGATTGTGTTGGTCGGGCACAGCACCGGAGGTGCCTTGATACTAGATGCAACTTATCGAGCAACTCTTTCGCTGAAACCCGAGGCCACACCCATTTCACTTTTGACAGTTGGATCAACCGCGTTGAAAATTGGATTGCACCCGAAAGCCAGTTGGTTCCGGGAACAAATTCAAACTTTAAACGACGAACCATTGGTGAACTGGTTTGAATATCAATGCCGCACAGATTTGATAAATTTCTTTCGCACTCAGCCCAGCCATCTCATGGGTTTTACAGATGCAACAAAACCCGTTGTCCGAGACATTCGCATAAAGCAAATGATTGACGAGAAAACCTACAAACGCATCAAGCGGAATTTCTTTCGTGTGCATTATCAATTTGTCTTTGGGAACACCAAACCGTATCACTACGACTTTCCGGATATTTGTTTTGGGCCAACTGTCTTGAACAATCGGCAGGCTCCAAAACCTTCTGCCTCAAAAACGAACTGAGATAACTATGACGCCAACCATTGCAGCTTTCATTTGGGCCATAGGCCTCATCGCATGGTTGGCAATCCGCATTCCGAGGCGGCGCAAAGCAAAACGCACCAAAGTTGTTGCAGACCGTGTAACGATGATCGAGCGGGCAACTCTAGGTCTTTGCATTGTTGGTTTGGTTGCCATCCCAATTATTTATCTTGCAACCGATGTGCTTGATTACGCCAACTATAATTTCTCTCCTTGGGGTGCATTTTTAGGCACAATCGCGATGGCAGTATTCGTGGCACTATTTCACCTCAGCCATAAGCAATTGGACAAAAACTGGTCTGTAACTCTGGAAGTGCGCGAAGATCATAAACTCATAGACCACGGTCTCTACGCCCATATTCGCCATCCCATGTATACGTCGTTTTGGTTGTGGGGCATCGCACAAGCCCTACTCGTTCCCAATTGGGTTGCAGGTTTTGCAGGTGTTGTTTCAGTTGCAATTTTGTATTTCAGCCGCATCAGAAATGAAGAAGCCATGATGCGCCAACAGTTTGGCAGCGATTACGACGAATATTGCGCGCGCACCACACGTTTGGTGCCAAAGCTGTTTTAGCGTCAGCTCGCAAATGTGTATTGCAAGCAAGAGTTCGTGGCACTATCTAAGGGCAAATCACTTAGGCGGTATTTAGGAATGAACGAGACGATGTCACGTAAACTGATGTGTTGTTTTGCCGTCTCTGTAACTTTTTCCATGGTCGCAGCCGCGACAACACCTACATTTGCTGCTCAAACCAAAACCACCATTGAACTTGCAGCAAAGCGAAATAAACATCGCGGTGACGTGTACTTGCTGCGCGGTTTTGCCGGTGTTTTCTCTCGTGGTCTCGACAATATCGGTTCTAAACTGGCTGGAAGAGGCGTTAAAGCAAAAGTTATTTCCCATTCAGACTGGGTTGTGGCGACAAATCAGATTATTGCCAATCAAAAACGTTATGGCCGCAAACCAGTTGTCTTAATCGGTCACTCTTTGGGTGCAAATGCGATCATTCGTATGGCGACGGAACTCAAAAAGAAGCGCATCCGCGTCGATTACATGTCAACTTTTGCAGCGACAAGCCCAACGCTTGTTCCATCTAATGTTCGCAAAATCACGAACTATTATTTCAAAACGGATGGTTGGGGAAAGCCAGTAAAAGTGGCTCGCGGGTTTCGTGGACGCTTGAAAAATATCGACTTTTCGAAAAGCTCAACAGTCGGTCACTTCAACATCGATAAACAACCACGGCTTCAAGCACAGGTTATAAATAACGTGCTGAGAATTGTGAAACGGCGAAAATCTGCTTCACTGTTCCAAAGAAATTGAGCAGTTGCCCAAAGTCCGATGGAATCAAACTATGTTCGGTTGCTTAACTCTTCTCTTGAACTCACCAAAAACCACCCAAACAATAGAGTAGATGCCAACAATCCCATTACGAGGGACAACAGCATACCAAAGACACTAGTTTGCCTTAGTAAGGGCTCTTCGATTAGGTAAGGTGCACTAAGACCTTTGAACAACTGTCCATCGCCCAACAAACGTGCACTCAACTGCTCATATAATTTGTTGGCAACAAATGTCGTCTCTCTCAGGCTTTGAAGCACTTCCGGCACATTTGCTGTTGAGTTGCTGGGAAACAACAGCAATTCCGCTCTGGAAATAGTTGGAATGCTGTTGTCGAATTCAGACATACGTCTGACGATCTGCAGAAGCTCGTCACTGACTTTGAGTTTCTGGCCAATTCTGACCGTTGCTTCTAGATATGATTGAATTTCGGAATGTAGCCTTTGCAGTTCTTTGTTGGCTTGGGCAATGGTAACACTTTTAACAGACACGTCCCCGACACTTGCCACTGCGTCTTCAAAAATTCGAATATCATCTTTCAACCGCGCGATTTTGGTATCAACCTTCGCAATGGCATCGCCTAATTCTAAAGCCCTGTTGGCCAAGACTTGTCTAAACTTTGCTTCATTGTCGGAATTTCCCAACTCAATAATTCTATTCAAAAAAGTCGCGTCAAACTGTGGTGCAAAACTATTGCCTTGACCTGAACTGGGTGCAGCGGCGGTTGAAGGAGAGCTGGATTCATTATTGAATCTCCCGTATCGACCCGCTACTTTCTCCAACTGTTGTTCAGTAAGTTTCAAACTTTCTCTCTTTCGTTCGGCATCGCGAAGCTGCTGCTGAAAATAGCTTTTTACAGATACTGAACTTCCAGTTTGACTTCCTGCTTTCAAAACGGCTTCTCGCAAGGGTCTGACTTGAAATTCCTCTAAATCGTTCAAAACATTGGCAAGATTTAGGGCGGACAATCCCGTTTTTTTGTCTGTAACGACGCTACCTAACTCTGCAGCAGAAAGAACCGCAACATTGCTGCGAACATCTTCTATCCGCTCTAACAACAGATCGTACGCAATCTGTATTTCAGTGTTAGCCAATAATTGTTCAGAGAAAGCTGCTCCTGAAAGAAGATTCTCATAACCAACCACACCT
>CALHHQ010000246.1 GCA_938030645.1 uncultured Rhizobiaceae group bacterium | reverse complement strand
AGTTATCTTCCGCAAAGAAGGCAAGAAGAAGTAATCCATCATGGCAAACAAACTTTCTACAAAGCAGCGTCGCGCTGCACGCGTTCGCCGAAGCCTCAAAAAGGTTGCTGGTGGTCGTCCACGTTTGAGCGTTCACCGTTCAAACTCCAACATCTATGTTCAAGTTATTGACGATGCGAATGGCAACACGCTTGCTGCTGCATCCACTCTTGAAAAAGACGTTAAGGGCAATGGCGGCAATGTTGCTGCAGCGCAAGCTGTTGGCAAATTGATTGCTGAACGTGCTTCAAAAGCCGGTGTTGAGGATGTTGTCTTCGACCGTGGCGCATTCCTCTACCACGGCCGCGTGAAAGCGCTTGCAGAAGCAGCCCGTGAGGGTGGCCTGAAGTTCTAATCTGAGAACTAGTTTTGAATAAGAATTGTTCCCGCAGCGTTCTTTCGAATGTTGCGGGAAAAGACTAAGAGGGCTTAAGCCCCTTCACCGTCGACAGTTTTAATCCCGCAAGCGGGAAATTGTTCAGTCGATATATGTTTGTGCTACCGGAAAAAAATAAGGAACAGGATATGGCACAGAGACCCCAACAAGGCGGACGTAACAACCGCCGGGATGAAGAGCAAGACGACGGTTTCGTCGATAAGCTCGTACACATCAACCGTGTTGCTAAAGTTGTGAAGGGTGGCCGCCGTTTCGGTTTTGCTGCTCTCGTAGTTGTTGGCGACCAAAAAGGCCGCGTAGGCTTCGGTCACGGTAAAGCAAAAGAAGTGCCGGAAGCGATCCGCAAAGCTTCTGAAGCAGCTAAACGCGACATGATCTTCGTGCCATTGCGCGATGGCCGCACACTTCACCACGATGTCAACGGACGTCACGGTGCAGGTAAAGTGGTTCTTCGTTCAGCGCCTCCTGGAACTGGTATTATTGCCGGTGGTCCAATGCGTGCGGTTTTCGAAACCGTTGGCATGTCTGACGTTGTTGCGAAATCTCTCGGTTCATCGAACCCATACAACATGGTTCGTGCCACATTTGATGCTTTGAAGCACCAGATGCACCCGAAAGACATTGCTGCTCAGCGCGGATTGAAATTCTCCACACTTCAGGCGCGTCGTCGCGACCTGATCGGCTCGGAAGAGTAGGGGAAGTACAATGGCTGCAAAGAAAACAGTAACTGTTCAGCAAATCGGAAGCCCGTTGCGCCGTCCCAAGGACCAGCAACAGACTTTGGTCGGTTTGGGCCTGAACAAAATGAACCGTCGTCGCACTTTGGAAGACACTCCTTCCGTGCGCGGCATGATCCGCAAAGTCTCGCACCTCGTGCGCGTGATTGAGGAGTAAGTTCGATGAAACTCAATGGTATTTCCGATAATGCTGGTGCAACACCTTCGCGCAAGCGCGTAGGCCGCGGCATTGGTTCCGGTACAGGTAAAACTGGTGGTCGCGGTGTGAAGGGACAAAAGTCTCGTTCAGGTGTGTCCATCAACGGTTTCGAAGGTGGGCAAATGCCTATCTATCGCCGTCTTCCAAAGCGTGGTTTCTCCAACGCAATGTTCACTTCAGACTTCAATGAAGTGTCTATCGCTCGCCTTGAAAAGGCAGTTGAAGCCAAGAAGATCGACGCTCAGAAGCCAATTACAGCAGAAGTCCTGAAAGAAGCCGGCGTTATTCGTCGTGTTCGTGATGGCGTGCGCGTGTTGGGTGGAAGTGAAGCGAAATCCAAGTTCACTCTTGAAGTTGCTGGTGCTTCCAAAGGCGCAATCGCAGCGGTTGAGAAAGCTGGCGGCACTGTGAAAGTGCTTGAATCCGGTTCTGCAAAAGCTGCCGAAGTTGCTGCTGCACAGGCTGCAAAATCTGCTGCGAAGAAGAAGTAATTCTTTGAAGCGACAAGTTTAAGAAAGCCCGGGCTGGTCTCGGGCTTTTTTACGTTTTGAGCCAGTTGTGGCTGCTCACATTCCATTGCACTTAATTTTCACTGGTATTCACAGCACAACGACCCATATTGAAAAAATGCGATTCACCTTTTGCGCATTTGACTGGCCTGCTTTAAGACAGGCGCAACATGATATTACCAACTGCTGATTTGCAGTTGATGGGAGACGGAAATGGCATCAGCCGCCGAACAACTCGCCGCCAATTTAAGCTTTTCGACATTCTCGAAGGCGACTGATCTGAAGAAGCGTCTTTGGTTCACGCTGTTCGCTTTGATCGTTTATCGTCTTGGCACTTATATCCCTGTTCCAGGCATTGACCCTGCACAACTGGCGGCTGCGTTTGAGCGCCAAAGCCAAGGTGTTTTGGGTGTGGTGAATATGTTTGCGGGTGGCGCGGTTGAACGTTTGGCCATCTTTGCACTTGGTATTATGCCGTATATTTCTGCATCCATTATTATGCAGTTGATGACGTCTGTTGTCCCGTCGCTTGAAGCTCTCAAGAAAGATGGAGAGCAGGGGCGTAAGGTCATCAACCAATACACGCGCTACGGCACAGTTCTGCTGGGCACCGCGCAGGCTTATGGCATTGCTATTGGTCTTTCCAATGCACCTGGCATGGTTTTGAATCCAGGTTGGTTCTTCATCCTCACGACAGTGATTACCCTCGTAGGCGGAACAATGTTCCTTATGTGGTTGGGTGAACAGATCACTGCGCGCGGCATTGGCAACGGTATTTCGTTGATCATCTTCGCTGGCATTGTAGCAGCCTTCCCTGGAGCTATTGCCCAGCTCCTCGATGCAGGTTCAACTGGCTCTATCTCGACGCTTGTGATGCTGGCCATTTTGGTTTCGATTGTCGCTTTGATTGCATTCATTGTGTTCATTGAACGTGCGCAACGTCGTTTGCTCATTCAGTATCCGAAGCGCCAGGTTGGCAACAAAATGTTCCAAGGCGATTCTTCCCATCTGCCTTTGAAGCTGAACACGGCTGGTGTGATACCGCCAATCTTTGCTTCATCGCTTCTTTTGCTACCAGCTACGCTTACAGGCTTTTCTGGTACAGAAGGTCAATCTGAATGGGTGATTGCGATTTCGACATTCTTGGGCCGTGGCGCCCCGGGATATCTGCTGTTCTACGGTGGTTTGATTGCATTCTTCGCGTTCTTCTACACTGCGATCACATTCAACCCGAAAGAGACTGCCGACAATTTGAAGTCGCATGGCGGCTTTATTCCGGGCATTCGTCCGGGAGAACGCACGGCCGACTATATCGACTATGTGCTGACTCGCATTACGGTGCTTGGTGCGCTTTATTTGGTGTTCATTTGTTTGATCCCAGAGATGTTTCTGTCCAATCTCGGTATTTCTGCTTTCCTAGGCGGCACGTCGCTGTTGATTATGGTGAGTGTGACAATGGATACCGTGCAGCAGGTGCAGAGCCACCTCTTTGCTCAGCAATATGAGGGATTGATTGCAAAGTCGAAATTGCGTGGCGGTGATAAACCAACCACACGTGGTGGCACCAAGAAAGCTCGGGGGAGCAAGCGTAAAAAATGAGACTGATACTGTTAGGCCCTCCCGGGGCAGGTAAAGGAACTCAGGCCCAGCGTCTGGTCGAAGAACACAAGATCCCGCAACTTTCCACTGGAGACATGTTGCGTGCGGCTGTGGCTGCTGGAACCGAGACAGGCCTGCGCGCCAAAGCGATTATGGATGCTGGCAATTTGGTGTCAGATGATGTGGTGAATGCCATCGTGGCAGACCGTATCGATGAAGATGATTGCGAGAATGGTTTTATTCTTGACGGCTATCCCCGCACGCTTCCGCAAGCAGATGCCGTTGAAGCCATGCTCGCGAAACGCGGCACGTCACTAGATGGTGTTGTGGAACTGCGCGTTGACGATGACTCAATGGTTGAGCGTGTTGCTGGCCGTTACACATGTGCCAGCTGTGGCACAGGCTATCACGACACGCTGAACCAACCTGAAACCGAAGGCACCTGCGATAAGTGCGGTTCAACCGAGTTCAAGCGTCGTCCCGACGACAATGCGGAAGCTATGCGCACACGTTTGCAGGTTTATTACAAGGAAACCTCACCGTTGATCGGATATTACTACGCCAAAGACAAACTCAAGGTTGTTGACGGCATGGGATCAATCGACGGAGTGAGTGAAGAAATTCGCGGCGTTTTGAACTCCATTTGAGTGGCAATTGATTTTGGGGCAGGGCGATATTTACCCTGCACAACGCGGTCTCAAAAATGACTCAGTGTAGCTGTTGACCCGCGAGGCGAATGGGAATAGATAATCCCAACAATTCGCGATTATTATGCGGTCGGATTCGGGCATTACACATGCGCGGAACGGTCGTTTTCGGGTTTCATAACCCGCATAAGTTCGCATATTGCGAGAATACAACTTGTCAATCGGACCTTAGAAATCCGAAAAACGACATAATTTCAAGGAGATCAGCGTGGCTCGTATCGCTGGCGTTAACATTCCAACTAACAAACGTACCGTGATTGCATTGCAATACATTCATGGTATCGGCAAAAAACATGCTGCTGACATCATTACGAAAGCAAACATTCCTGCGGAACGCCGCGTGAACCAGCTTTCCGATGCTGAAGTTTTGCAGATTCGTGAAATCATCGACCGTGATCACATGGTTGAAGGTGATCTGCGTCGTGAAGTGTCCATGAACATCAAACGTCTCATGGATTTGGGTTGCTACCGTGGTTTGCGCCATCGTCGTAGTCTTCCTGTTCGCGGTCAGCGCACGCACACCAACGCACGCACCCGTAAGGGTCCTGCGAAGGCGATTGCAGGTAAAAAGAAGTAATTCAATCTCGTTTGAGACACCGCTGGATTGCTGGCGTTGTCTTTTTGAGGTTTTCAGGTGTAGCCGCCGGAATTACGGCGGCGCTTATATCATAAAAGGGACTGACATATGGCAAAAGATGCCGCTCGCGTTAAACGCCGCGAAAGAAAAAATATTGCGTCAGGCGTGGCTCACGTCAATTCAACATTCAACAACACAATGATCACAATCACTGATGCGCAAGGCAACACCATTTCATGGTCATCTGCTGGTGCTCAAGGTTTCAAGGGCTCTCGTAAGTCTACACCTTTTGCGGCTCAGGTTGCTGCTGAAGATGCGGGCAAGAAAGCTCAGGATCACGGCATGAAGACATTGGAAGTTGAAGTGAGCGGACCTGGTTCAGGCCGTGAATCAGCACTTCGTGCGCTTCAGTCTATCGGTTTTGTGATTACGTCCATTCGTGACGTGACTTCAGTGCCGCACAATGGTTGCCGCGCGCGTAAACAACGCCGCGTTTAATCTGCTTTTCAAGCCCCGACATCCATTTCGCGGGGCTACGACGTTCGTTGTTACGAGTGGATGGTAACAACAGTTTTATGAAGGATTTTTCCATGATCCATAGAAATTGGCAGGAACTGATCAAACCAAACAAACTGGAAGTGAATTCTTCCGGTACCAAAGGCACAATGGTTGCCGAGCCGCTTGAGCGCGGATTTGGTTTGACACTGGGCAACGCTCTGCGACGCGTTTTGCTGTCTTCGCTTCAAGGTGCAGCTGTAACTGGCGTGCAGATTGATGGCGTATTGCACGAATTTTCGTCTATTCCAGGCGTTCGTGAAGACGTGACCGACATTATTCTCAACATCAAAGAACTTGCCATCCGTATGGAAGGCGAGGGCCCGAAACGCATGGTTGTGCGCAAAGAGGGTGCAGGTGTTGTCACTGCTGGCGACATTCAAACTGTCGGCGACATCGAAATTCTGAACCCTGAACTCGTGCTTTGCACGCTGGATGATGAAGCTGAAATCCGTATGGAATTCACCGTCAACACCGGTAAGGGCTATGTGGCTGCTGAGCGCAACCGCCC
>CALHHQ010000245.1 GCA_938030645.1 uncultured Rhizobiaceae group bacterium | reverse complement strand
CAAACCCGAACTGGAGAAACGTGGGTTTGAAGTCGCTGTCTTTCATGCAACGGGCATGGGTGGGATGGCGTATGAAAGCATTGCAGCCGAAGGTGGTTTTGTATGTGTCATGGATTTTGCATTGCCGGAACTGGGCAATCTCTTGGCGGGGTCCGTCGTCAATGGCGGTGCCGATAGAATGTTAAACGCCGGACAAGCGGGCATTCCCCAATTGGTGGCACCAGGTTGTCTTGATCTGATCGATTTCGCAGGATGGCAAGACATTCCAGAACGCTATCAAGACAGACCATTTCACGCCCATAACCGTCTCATAAAGTCTTCTGGATTGAACGGCGAAGAACGTCGCGAAACAGCGCAGGAAATGTCCAAACGTTTGTCTCAAAGCAAAGCCCCAGTTCATGTATTGATGCCTAACAAAGGCATAGAAGAATGGGATCGCGAAGGTGGTGATGCGTATGATCCTGAAGCGTTTGCTGAGTTCCTTGATGAAATGCGAAACACATTCAAAGAGCCGATCAAATATCAAGAACTGAATTGCCACATAAACGATGAGGCATTTGTAGAAGCTGCCCTTGCGGTCTTTGACCAATGGGTAGCCGATGGTGTGGTGAAGACGCATGTCTGATCGTATCAAACGCAAGATCATCATTGATACTGATCCGGGACAAGACGACGCCATTGCAATATTGTTGGCATTGGCAAGTCCTGAATTGGAGGTTCTTGGTATAACCGCAGTTGCTGGAAATGTCCCACTGGAATTGACGCAGCAGAACATACGCAAGACTTGCGAACTTGCTGGCAGAACCGAGGTTAAGGTCTACGCAGGAGCTAACGCTCCCATGAAACGCAAACTGTTTACTGCAGAATACGTGCATGGCGCGACAGGCCTCAATGGTATTGAGCTGCCAAAACCCACCATGCCGCTTCAAAGCCAAAATGGTGTCGACTTCATCATTGAGACCATCATGAAGCAGCCCGAAAAATCGGTCACACTCTGCACCCTGGGGCCCCTGACAAATGTAGGAATCGCCCTTGAAAGAGTTCCAGAGATTGCCTCACGCATCAAAGAGTTGGTGATGATGGGAGGAGGGTTGTTTGAAGGGGGCAATGTTACCCCAGCTGCTGAGTTCAATATATTTGTCGACCCAGATGCAGCAAAACTAGTTTTTGACTCGGGTATCCCAATTATAGTCATGCCTTTGGACGTCACCCACAAAGCACTCACCACCGCAGCACGCATTGAAAAAATCCGAGCCATAGGAACGTCTGTTTCAACAGCGGTTACAGGCTGGCTGGAGTTTTTTGAGCGGTTTGATGAAGACAAATATGGAACAGATGGTGGGCCGCTGCACGATCCAAATGTTATAGCTTATTTATTGAAACCAGAGCTCTATGCCGGACGACATATCAATGTGGAGATCGAAACGAAATCAGAGCTAACAATTGGTATGACAGTCGCTGACTATTGGCAGGTCATGGATAAGCCGAAGAATGCTATATGGATGACCGAGCTGGACGCTGATGGGTTCTTTGATTTGATCGTGGAACGGATCTCTCAAATTTAGTTGGAAGTTATCGTTCCAGTGAACGCAGTACGTCATCAAGTTCGGGAATTGAATTTGCTGCTCCGTATTCTTGTACAGCAAGAGCTGCTGCGGCATTGCCAATCTCCAATGATTCTTGCTCATCTTTTCCGCAAATCAAAGATGCCAAGAAATATCCAAAGAATGTGTCCCCAGCGCCAGTCGTGTCGCGTGGCGTCACAGTTTTTCCGCTGACGCTGTATTGTTGCTCACGTGTCATCAGCGTCGCCCCTGAGCTGCCTTTGGTAACAAGAAGTGAAGGTCCCCGAATGTTCTGAACCGACGTGTCAAAAGCCTTTTCAAGCTCTTGGGCCTCAGTCTCGTTAAGAGCAAGAAGATCGATCTCGTCTAAAAAACCCATAACCTGTTCAGAGCTAAATGGAGCAGCCACCAAAGCAATTTTCATGCGCTTTTTCCGTGCCAGATCGATTGCAAACTTTTGCCCATTTGTTTCATTTTGCATCACCAGCCAATCGCCTTCCACAGCAGTGGAAAGTGCTTGCTCTATATGGTTTTGAGAGATTGCGAGATTGGCCCCACCGCAAACCACGATAGAGTTTTCAGCGTTCTGATCGAGAAATATATAGGCTTGCCCCGATGGTTGGTCGGATTTTTCAACATAAGACTTATCGATGCCGAATTGATCCAAAAAACCTTTCAGGACTACGTCATTGCGATGGAGAGCACCGATGTGGACAAGGGATTGGCCAGCGCGTTGCAAAGCAACGGAAATATTAGTTCCTTTTCCACCCAATGAATCTTCAAAGATGGAGCCTTCGATTGTTTCGCCAGGCTGCGGAAAGTGTGAGACTCTGATGGTTCTGTCGAGATTGATTGAACCGAGATTGAATACGATTGGCATTGGCATCACCGCTCTTTGACGTACGGCTCTCCACCGGCACGAGGGGGAATTGCTTTGCCAACGAACCCAGCCAGAATGATCACGGTCAAAATATATGGAAGAGCATCCAACAGCTGCGCTTGAACTTGGAACCCAAACACAGCCTCAATTTGATCTGGGCGAATGGCAATCGCTTGCAAAAGGCCAAACAGCAGGCAGGAAAGCAAGGCATACCAAGGTCGCCATTTTGCGAATATCAATGCCGCAAGCGCAATGAAGCCACGTCCAGCCGTCATATCTTTCACAAATCCAGCCGCAGGTTCTGCCGTTGCCAGTTGCGCACCAGCTATGCCGCATAGAACACCGCAAATTGCCACTGCAGCAAATCGCAAGCCAACAACCGATACACCAGCTGTATCGACGGCTGACGGGTTTTCACCCACAGCACGCAGGCGCAGGCCGAAGCGTGTGCTGGACAAGACCCACCAGGTCAGCGGCACGCACAACAGTGCGAAATAGATCAATATCGTATGTCCCGATATCAACTCGTAATAGATCGGACCCAATATGGGCACATCGCGAAGAGTCTCAGCAAAAGGCAATGTGATTGGACCAAAGCGACCATCACCGGACAGTTGTGGTGTGCGACCACCTTGGCCAAACAAACTCTGTGCAATCACAACCGTCATTCCCGCCGCGAAGAAGTTTATCGCCACACCTGAGATCAACTGATTGCCACGAAATGTGATGGAAGCGAGACCATGGATGGCAGATAACATCAGTGAAGCGCCAATACCGGCAAACAATCCAATCCATACGCTGCCTGTGATGGCTGCAATGGCAGCTGCGCCAAAAGCGGCAGCAAGCATCTTGCCTTCCAGACCGATGTCAAAAATTCCGGCACGTTCTGAGAATAGACCAGCCAAACAAGCGAGCAATAACGGTGTGGCGGACCGCACCGTGGAATCAAGAATATCAAGTATCGCGATGAGTTCCATGTCTATTCCACCAATGCCGACTGAGACGGCCTTTGAAATTTCATGAATAGTTTTTCAACAGGTGCGCGCACCATGTTGTCGAACGCTCCCGTGAACAAAATGACAAGGGATTGAATGACCACAATCATTTCGCGCGGAATAGAGGTTGCGAATGCCAGCTCGGCACCGCCTTGGTAAAGAAAGCCGAACAATATAGCTGCAAGGAAAACACCAAATGGGTGACTGCGCCCCATAAGCGCAACGGCTATGCCAATAAAACCAGCGCCTTCAACGGCATTCAAGACAAGCCTTTCAGCTTCGCCCATGACATTGTTGACTGCCATCATTCCTGCCAATCCACCAGAGATCATCATTGCAACAATTATGATTTTGGTTCTATTGATCCCGGCGTATTTGGCAGCAGGTTCAGACCGTCCGAAGGACCGTATTTCGTAACCCAAACGCGTGTGCCAGATCAAAGCCCATAAAGCGACACAGGCAGCCATGCCTATCAGCAGACTTATATTCGCTGGCGTCGCTTTTGAAAACGGGATACCGACAACTCCCAAAATTTCGTGAATGTTTGGCAAGTGTGTTGCCTCAGGAAATTTTGCAGTGGCCACATCCATGGAACCCTTTGGTTTCAGTAGGCCAATTAGTAAGTAGTTCAGCAGCGCCGCTGCCATGAAGTTGAACATGATTGTCGTGATCACGATATGGCTGCCACGTTTTGCTTGTAAAAACGCGGGAACGATCGCCCAAGCCACACCAAAAAGCGCTCCGCCTATCGATGCTCCAACCAATGCAAGGCCCCAATGGGGCCAAGGGATGAAGAGACACGCCAAAGCAACGCCTAAGCCGCCCAGCATTGCTTGTCCTTCACCGCCAATATTGAAAAGACGTGCATGGAAAGCAACGGAAACAGCTAACCCTGTGAAAATGAAGTTGGTTGCGTAGTACAGCGTGTAACCCCAAGCATATGTAGAGCCGGTCGCGCCTTTGATCATGATCTGCAGGGCTTCAATTGGATTTTCACCAATTGCCCAAATCACGAGCCCGCTGAAAAATGCTGCCAACAATAAGGATATGAGTGGGATGAGGACGACGTCTGCCCATTTTGGCATCTTTTTCATGAGACGGTTTCCTCGGTGACACCGGCCATCAACAGGCCAAGTTCCTTTATGTCGGTTTTTGCTGGCAAACGCTCGCCCATAATCTTCCCGTCAAACATTACGATAATGCGGTCTGAGAGTGATAAGATTTCATCAAGTTCCACACTGACAAGCAAAATAGCTTTGCCTTGGTCTCGCAATGCAACAATCTGTTTGTGAATAAATTCAATAGCACCAATATCCACGCCTCGGGTCGGTTGCCCAATCAAAAGTAAATCTGGGTTGCGCTCGATTTCACGTGCCAGCACAATTTTTTGCTGGTTGCCGCCAGAAAATCCACTGGCTTCTAAACGTGGATTGAGCGGCCGAACATCAAATCGCTCCATCTTTTCTTGAGCATCTTTCCGCAATGCCGCATTGTTTGTGAACAGTCTGTTGCGCTGATATTTTGGGTCATTGTGATAGCCGAGAGGAACATTCTCCCAAGCCATATGTTCCATGATTAGCCCCTCACGCTGCCTGTCTTCAGGCACGTGAGAAATACCAACGGCGCGACGAGACTGGCCATTTAAATCGGCGCCGTTCAAAGGAATTTCTGCGCCATTGATGACTACGGAGCCAGTAGCGTCTTGATAGCCACCCAAAACTTCC